>JAIPDT010000107.1 GCA_021737545.1 Desulfobacteraceae bacterium | reverse complement strand
CCCAGTCCGGCATTGCGCCTGCAAGGGAGGCAGACCCGAATTCGTGATCAGTAACAGCGGTTTTTGCGCGTTCGATGGTTTTCGCAACCAGGGTGCGGAAATTGACGCTTGCACTCATGCTCATATGGTTTTTCAGGCTCGGGTAGGCAAAGGCGCAATGGTCAACAAAGACTCCCAAAGGTGCGCCCCCGTCCGTTCTGGCAAAAACTGCAGCCGGTTTGGAAAGTGAAATCTTTTTAAGTGCTTCGTTAAAATTGCCGGGCCCGGGATAGGTGTTAAACTGCAGGGCAAGATGCGCCTTCTCAGTGGTTTTGCCCGAAAGGTCGGCCGCAATTACAAGCAGATCTGTCTTTTCATCAACAGTGAAAACCGCCTGGTCATTCCTGTCAAAGAAAATAATTGAATTTTCCGATATTTCTACGCTTTTAGCCAAAGGCAGTTTAAGCCGCCGCCTGGCTGTTTCGGACGTGACCAGAGTTGCAGGAATACCTATATCCCGCATCTCTGCAAGACATGCCTCCTGCTTTTCGGCATCGACGCCAGGAGTCAGGCGGGCAAGGCCGCGTCCGACAAGTTTGTACCTGAGGTCCTCGGAGGCGATGCCCGATGCGGCGGAAAGCCGCTCTATTATTTCTTCGGCATGTGCTGGCAGCCTCCTGAACGGAAAAAAAAGAAGAATTCGGGAGTTTTTGCTGTTTTCAGCCACCGGTCTGATCTTGAAATGCCCTGAGCGCCGCCTTTTTGGATTCATGTATATCTATGATCCTGTCCAGGCGGACAAGTTTGAACAACTGCACTAACTGATCTTTTACATTGAACAGTTTCAGCTCTCCGTTTCCGGTGTGAAGAGTGCGCAGGCACGAGAGCATTGCCCCCACCCCGGAGCTGTCCATAAATTTTACCCGGTTCATGTCCAGGGCCACCTTTTTCGAGGTTTCCAGCAGTGCGGAAATATCGGTCTTGAATTCCAGAGCGTTGGCTGCATCCAGAGCATCTGCAGGCAATCTGATAACAAGCACATCCTCGATGCTTTCGGTCTTAAATTTCATAACCGGTAATTGCCCGTTCCATTTGCTTGTCCATGTGCCTTTTTTCAGTCACAATGTTATTTTGCACATAGCAGAATGGTGTTATAATATCAAGTTTTTCCAACTTGTGATGCAGGGTCGCCCGACCCTGTCGATCATACGCCTCAGCTGCCTTCGTAGCCTATGGAGACGGAGTCTCCGTCAACAATAACAGGCACTTTGCGCACGCCGTTGGAAAGTTTGAGCATTTCATCGAGTTTTTCATTGTCCTGCTTTACGTTGACGTAGGTGTGATTTTTGTAGGCTCCCCGAGCCTTATCGGTATAGGGTCACCCCGCTTTGCCGTAAATGATTACGCGTTCGGCCATTGTCGCCTCCTTTTTCAATTGGTTTCAAGGTAAGAGATTAAAGAAAGAATTTCAAGGCTCTGATCATGAGGTTAAGATTTTAATAATATAAAAAATTAGTTTTTATTTGGCAACCTTTGTTAAATAAGTCAAGGGGTGTGGAGATAATTGACCGGAGAGGATGTTTGCGTTTTCCGAGCCGGAAGACGAAGACATTTTTGAGTGGATTTTGTACAATTTCTTTTAGGCCGGCCCGGTTAATCCGTTTTGCCCTCTGGCTGCTTATGCCTCATGCTCCCCTTTGTCTTTTTTTGGGGTACCTATAAAGATTTTTAGAAACTCCTCCGATAATTATATAAATGACAAACTAAAGAGATATTTTGTTCTGCAAATCCTGGGTGCCGGGAGTGCCTCATCAGAGGTCTTAATACAAACAAGCAGGGGGAGTTAAGTATGCTGAGAGAAATGACTTTGGGGAAAAGGATCGCCTCAGGAATCGGCCTGATGCTGATTTTGATGTTGGTTGTCGGTGCGACAGGATATTACGGATTAAGCCGGGTGGCCGGGGTCATGGATTTTTACAAGCAGGTCAACTCGCTTCAGGCAACGGCGGCTTCTTTCAAGGAGGAATCCAGCCGGTACATGCTTTCGGAATTAAGAGACGAGTCCAAAGAGCAGCAGGCAGCTCGCAAGGAAACTTCTTCACTTCTGGGGAAGGCCGAAAATATGCTCGCTCGCCTGGAGTCCATGCGGGGTAACGGCAAACAGGAAAAGGAAGGAATATCCTCGGCTAAAGCAGCTATTAACCAGTATGGAGCAGACTTCGAAAATTATGTTGCTGCAAATGCCGATAAGGCAGGCCTGGCTGAAAAAACTGAAAATATACACAAGAAGCTTTCAAAAACCATTGAAAACGCCGGAATGTGGAACGAGGAGATGATAACTGAAGGCAAAATATTGGGCAATTACACGAAACTTTATTTCAACAGGGCTTCTGCTGCCAATTGGCAGGCTCTGGAAAAAAGTATCGAGAGTTTCGGCAAAGCCCTGGCGACCTGGAGGGAAAGGGTCGCCGGCAGTGAAGAGTTAAGCGCTGAGGCGGTAAAGATAAAAAAAGTTCTGAATACCTTTGTAGAGTCTGTGAACGGGTATCGGGATGAAATACAGCTTCAGGACCAGTTGAGGGCTTCTATGAATAACTCCCAGGAAGAGCTCTTCATTAGCTGCGATACACTGGGAGGTCTGGCTGAAAACAGCCTTCAGGCACAGATAGGTTTGTCCAATAAGGTTATTTTTATAACCATCATATCCGCACTTATAATCGGAATACTTTATGCTTCGGTCTCTATCAGGAAAATTATCGGAAGAATCGATAACGTAATCGAAGGAGTTATGGAGGGAACCGAGCAGGTGGCCTCCTCCTCGGAACATATGGCCAGTGCAAGCCAGGATCTCTCGGAAGGTGCTTCCAGTCAGGCTGCGTCAATGGAGGAGACATCCTCCTCCCTGGAGCAAGTCTCCTCAATGGTAAAACAAAACGCCGAGCACGCAGGCAAAGCTAAAGAGATGATGAAAGAGGTCAATGGAATCGTGGAACAGGTAGACCGCAACATGAAAGATATGAGCGGCGCCATAAAGGAAATATCAGAATCCAGCCAGGAGACGGACAAGATAGTCAAAACCATTGATGATATAGCGTTCCAGACAAACCTTTTGGCGCTTAATGCCGCGGTTGAGGCGGCCCGGGCCGGGCAGGCCGGTGCCGGGTTCGCGGTTGTTGCCGACGAAGTAAGAAATCTGGCCATGCGTTCTGCGGAGGCGGCAAAGAACACTGCAACGCTTATCGGCAACACCATAAAATCGGTGGAAAAGGGAAGTCAGCTTACCAGCGCCACTCAGGAATCGTTTAAGGAGAACATGGGGCTATCCTCCAAAGTGGATGCGCTGGTCGATGAAATAGCCGAGGCTTCCAAAGAGCAGGCCGATGGCATAGACAGGGTCACACAGGCCGTGGCAGACATGGACGGAGTAACCCAGCGTAACGCATCAAACGCCGAGGAGTCGGCCAGTGCCGCCGAAGAAATGAACGCCCAGGCCGAAAACATGAAAGAATATGTAGGCGAGCTGATCAAGCTGGTCCGCAAAAACGGCCGGGACGGTGTAGTCGTGGAGGGTGATCAGGTTGATGAGGATGCAGAAGAACCCGGAGAGTATCAACTAACGCCTTGAAATGTCCTTACAGGGCAGGGCATGACTGGTTGCCTGCCGTTGCACTGTACACAGCAAAAGAATACGGAACCTGCCATACGGCAAAAACCCGGGGTTAAAGTTGTTGAGGCAAATGTGGATGTTCAGATAATTGATATTTTTATGTTTTTTTATTTTGTTCTGAATATTTGCGTCGGTAATAGGTTTTTACGAATGCAACAATGGCATTTATGTGCTCCTTCTTGGATCCGGTGAATCTGATGCCGGTCAGATAGAGACCCGGCGTATCCGAGTCACGTGTATGGACTATGCGGCCTTTTACCTGCACCTGGTTTCCTTCGAGGTCGATAGTCATAAGGATAATAAACAAACCGTTCAATGGTCTATCGGTTTCCAGAAGTGCTCCGCTTTTGCTCAGGTTAAGCGTTCGCCCTTTGCCTTGTTCGACTTTTTCCCTGCTATTATTCAGCAAGATGTATTCGACCTCGTTTGAGGTATCTATGCGGGTGGATTTTCGTTTTTCGTTAAAATCGGATGAGTTTTGTTTGTTGTCCATTCGGTCTGTCCTGCATCAGTGCTTTAAATCTATAATATTGTTCACGGTGAATTTCGATACATTGATTTTTAAGCCTTGTCAAGTAAAGCCTGATATTTTGTCAATACCCGATATTTTCGGCAACTATTTATCAGGGTAAATAAAAGCCCCCTTCTAAATTATTTTTCAGGGGGCTTTAGAAAACAAGACCGGGTTTATTTTTCATAAATGCCCATAATCCGGTTCAGGCCGATTATATAAGGCTCAACGCGTTCGAGCAGCTTCCACTGGGTAAGGCCCGGTTCCAGGTTCAACTCCTCGTTTAATGCCAGCAGCCACCAGAAATAATGATGCACACCATGACCGGCCGGGGGCTTGGGCCCGTTATAGCCCTCGTTATTAGCGTCATTAATCCCCTTTGTGTAGTTTTGGGTTCCTTCAGGCAGGCTGCTGACGGAGCCCGGGATGTTGTAGAGAACCCAGTGGACAAACCCGTAAGTGCCGGGCAACACAAGAGGGGCGTCAGGATCATGACAGATTATTGAAAAAGAACGCGTTCCTTCCGGCACGTTTGTCCATTCCAAAGGCGGGGACACGTCCTGTCCGTAACCTGTATACTTTTGAGGTATCTGGCCGCAGTTTTCAAAAGCGGGAGTTTTCAATTGCATTTCCGAAAGTATAAATCCCATATTTGTCCTCCTTTTTTTCATTATTTTTATCAGTGTCCATCCAGAAATAGCCAATTTGCCCAATTTCTGCGTCAGGCTCAAATTTTGATGGCTTCGTAAAAAGTCCAATATCTGCGTTGCGCTGCATCCCTCGGAATTTCACGTACTATATGTACGCTGCATTCCTCGGGATTTGCGGCGCCTTGATCTTGAACTTTTTTCTTTGCCATCTCAAACCGACTTTTTACGGGACGATCAAATTTTAATCCTCAAAATACTTTGAGTATTCCTGCGGTTAAAATTTTCGCCTTCCTTGAACTTGAACAAATTATCTGATTTCTGGATGGACACTATTTATATTAAATTAACACTTCTTCCCGGCTTCGTAAAGTTATTTCAAATGCTTACGCCCAGGCCTGATACGTCGGGTATGAAAAAATCTGGTTGTCAACCTTCTTTTTCGGCTGCAAAAATCGAAGCAAATGTCCAAAATTTTTTAAAAAGCGGCCGCCTCGCAGTACTTTAAACAATAATGGGGGATTTGTACCATCAAATCACAATTTATATTTTTGCTAAAAGTGAAAAAATCCTTTTGTTTTTCTTTCTTGACAGTCTGAGGAGTTATTTTTATATTTCAATTAAACGATATAATTGCGACACGGAAAAAGAAAAACCGCTTACATGTGCGGCCGGAGGCAGAGACAATGAAAAAATTCACAAAAGTAATGAAAGCCCTGTCTGATCCGACGCGGGTCAAAATCGCAAAAATGCTTCAGCGCAGGCAGATGTGCGTATGCGAAATCCAGCAAGCCCTGGCAATCGCCCAGTCAACTGCCAGCAAGCACTTGAAAATTCTGGAGGAAGCAGGGCTGGCCACATATGAAAAAGACGGCCTGTGGGTCAACTACACCCTTGCAGAGGGATCAGACAGCCCGTATGCGGCCAGCATGCTGGGCAATCTCAGGCACTGGCTCGAAGATGATCCTGAAGTGGCCGAACTAATCCGCCGGCTTCCTGAAATTCGGCGCGAGGAAATCTGCCGGACACAAATTCCCCGGATCCGGAAGGTTCGGGGTTAAATATTTATGAACCAGCAGACCGAAGAAACCGGTCAGATGAATAAGTGCTCATAATTTCTGCAATATATGTTCACGGAAAAAACGGATGCTCAATGGAATCAAAAACAAAAAGAATGATTAAAGACAAAAGCGCCATTCCCACACATAAAAGAATATGGAATCCAAAAGCATAATGCGGATAAAGGCTTTGCGCCAGGCGGCTGCAGTCGTGGTAATTGCATGCGTTCTTGCCGTCGGCACAAACTTTTTGCGTCAAAACGGTATTCCGTTTGTAGGTGACTGGTCCACGGATGTCAGGTTTTCGGATGACTCCGGGCAAAGCCTGGTGATCAGCCTGAAAAAAGCAAGCAGGATGTATGCTGAAAGTGAAGCCGTGTTCGTGGATGCACGACCCGAATACCAGTATGATCAAGGTCATATCAAAGGGGCAGTGAGCCTGCCGTGGCAGAAGGTAAACGAGCGGTTCATGGAAGTAGCAGGCAACCTGGAAGGTGAAAAAACAATTATTTGCTACTGCAATGGAGAAAACTGCGAATTGAGCCATGAGCTTGCCTTGTTTCTTTCCGATATGGGCTTTGAAGACGTCCGCGTGCTGGTAAACGGCTGGACGGTATGGCGCAGGGCGGGGCTTGCGATTCAGAAAAAGGAGAAGAAAGACCTTGACAATGTATAATCTCCTTTTTGAGAAAACTGAACAAGCCGGATTTTTTTTAGCAAGGATTTTTATGGGCGCGGTTTTTTTATATGCCAGCTATAATAAAATCCTGCATCCGCAGGCTTTTGCAGAGGCCGTGTACAATTACCAGATTCTGCCGGATGCAGCGGTCAACGCCGCAGCGCTGGCCCTGCCTTTTATCGAGATGGTGGCCGGGCTGTGCCTGATTGCCGGGGTGTGGCTTCCGGGGGCCGCCATGGTTGTCGCTTTGCTCATGGTTGTTTTTACAACCGCCCTGATATTTAACCAGATCCGCGGTTTAGACGTACACTGCGGCTGCTTTAGCACCCAGGCTCTCCACGGACCGGCAAGCCTGTGGACCGTGGCTCGGGATTTTTGTTTTCTGGTATTGTCTGTGTACCTGCTGGTACGCACAGTGGTTTTCCCGATATCGTAATAATTTTCGATTAATATAAAAATTAAGAAAATTGTATTGACAAAATAAAAAGAATGATGGTATTAGGGTACTGAATACAACACAGTATAGTGAGGACGCATAAATTCAGGGAAAAGGAGCTTTTGCATGAAAATTACGATTATAGGAGCAGCCGGCAGTGTTGGAGCGCCTGCTGCCTTTTATCTGGCAGCCCGCGGTTTGGCCGACGAAATACTCATGATAGGCGGGAAAAGGCAGAACGTTTTAAAGCAGCACGCAATGGACATAAGTACAGCAGTTTCAGGAATGGGGGTAAAGATTCGAGCGGGCGGCTATGAGGACATGGGCGGCTCTGATATCGTTATAAATTCGGCCGGTGTACAACAGGGCTTGATAAAGGACCGCATGGAAATGCTTCCGAAAAACATCTCTTTGATTCGGGATATCGCAGGAGAGGTGAAAAAGCATTGTCCGGATGCGTTTTTTATTACCGCAAGCAATCCGGTAGATCCTTTGAATTATACAGTCTATAAATCCGCAGGATTTGATCGCCACCAGATTATCGGTTATTCTGTAAATGATACATTCCGTTTCCGGGAGATGGTGGCCGCCGAATACAATGTCGAGCCGGGGCAAGTCGAGGGAGTGGTTATCGGTGAACACGGAAGTACGCAGGTTCTGCTTTTCAGCACAGTCAAGATAGACGGCAAGCCCGTAGAAATTGATGAAAGTACCAAGCAGAGAATCCGGGAAGAGGTTCCAAATATCCTTAAACGTTATGAAGAACTTCAAGCCGGGCGTACTGCCGGATGGACCTGTGCTATGGGTTTTGCCCGGATTGTTAATGCTGTCATCAATGATACTAAAGAAGTGATCCCCTGTTCGGTGGTACTTGATGGCGAATACGGCCAACAAGATTTGAGCATGTCTGTACCTGCCGTTCTCGGCAAAGGCGGGGTGAAGGACATTATTGAATACGAGCTTGCCCCTGACGAGCAGGAAGGCTTGAAGACCACCACAGAGACCTTGAATAAGGCAAAGAAGATTGTGGATGAGGCCCTGTCTCAATAGTGGTTTTCCTTTGCACTATTTATGGTGCGTTTTATTATATTTAGACTAGGAGATAGTCATGGCTAAAAATTTTTCAAAATTGTTGGAACCGGGCATGATCGGTCCGGTTAAAACCAAAAACAGGATTATAAAAACCGCAAACGGCACCTCTTTTATGGAGCCGGATCAGACCTGCGGGCCTCGCATGGTGGCTTATTATGAACGTCTTGCCAGGGGAGGAGTAGGATTTTTGGTGGTTGAATCCTGCGGCACTGAATATCCATTGGGGATTCAGCACGTGCATTATTATGAAGACGGCAGTTATCAGGGTGTTCAGCTGCATTTTGATGATGACAAATATATTCCGGGATTTAAAAATCTTACGGATGCCGTACATAAACACGGCTGTCCGGTTTCCATCCAGTTTCAGCACTCCGGACCCTGGAATCCTACGGGTCTGCTTCCCCGTGATATGAATATTCGCGATATTAAGTGCGCTTCAGACATGACCGAAGAAGAACTGCCCGGCCCCGATTTTCTGCCGTGCCGGGCAATGACGCATGATGACATCGAAGAGCAGATTGATTTGTGGGCCTCGGCAGCCGAGCGGGCCTATAGAGCCGGGTTTGATGCCTGCGAGATAAATCATGCCACGGCTCATCAGGGCAACACCTTCTTGTCGCGCATCTGGAATAAACGAGAAGATGAGTACGGCTGCCAAAACATGGAAAACCGAACCCGTTTTTTAAGGCGCTGTGTTGAGGAAGCCAAGAGGCGGACCGGCCCCAATTTTGCCGTGCATGTAATAATGAATGCCGCAGAATACAATCATCCTTTGGGCACCACCATTGAGGAAGGGGCTGAAATGGCCAAAATGGTAGCCGAAGTGGCCGACGGCATCAATCTCCGCGGGGAGCGCTACGGGCATCGTGGCGGAATTCTGCAGCCCGATAGGATTTTATACCCTGAACCCCCGGATGATCTTCCTGAAGGAATGGACTGGAGCCGGGGGGGTATAGGCGCAACAGTGCCTTTTGTGGAAGCGGTAAAAGCCAAAGGCGTTGACATACCGGTCTGGACTGCCTGCCGTTTTGATCCGGAAACAGGAGAGGAATATTTACAGAAAGGCAGTATAGACTTTGTAGGCATGACCCGAAGGCTGCTCGCGGATCCGGACTTGCCCAACAAGGTAATGGAGGGCCGTCTGGAAGATATACGCTGGTGCAACGGGTGTCTGCACTGTTTTGATATGCGCAACAAGAATAAAAAGCTAGAATGCCGGATAAATGCAACCCTGGGTCGGGAATTGGAGCCTGAATTTCAATTCAATGCGGTTGAAAAGAAGAAAAAGGTAATGGTGGTTGGCGGCGGACCTTCGGGTATGGAAACCGCCCGGCTTGCAGCCAGAAGAGGGCATGAAGTTGATCTTTATGAAAAAGACCCCTTTCTGGGCGGCTTAATCCCGGTGGCTGCTATTGTCAAGGACCTGGAAACCTTTGCATTGAACCAGTATGCCAGATACCTGATAACACAGCTCAGAAAGGAAGGGGTCAAGGTTCACAAGAAAACCGAAGTTACCCGGGAGCTTATACAGCGTGAAAAACCTGATG
>JAIPDT010000106.1 GCA_021737545.1 Desulfobacteraceae bacterium | reverse complement strand
ATCCGAGACCAGGACAAACAAGAGAAACATCAGTTGGAGCTTGATTTTGAGTAACCAATAAACTCAAAGGGCTTCCCCAATTCAAGCCCCCTTTTAGGGGGCTACCTGAGGCCACCCGCTATGCGGGTGGAGACTCACTTATGTCGGCCTGTTCCAATCCATACAATTCTTTGACGGAAAACCGCCACATTACAACAGGCCAGAAGGACTGGCATTTTGAACATTTTTCATACGCAATTGATCGCTAATTACATCACATCAACCTTTTCATTTCGGCATAATATCAAAGCCCGTCAAAACAAAACGAAGTATAGCCTTTGACTGAATCCGCAAAATCACTTATATCCGGTCGGCTCCTGGCCCGAAACACCATATGGAATTTCAGCGGTATGGCAGCGCCCATGCTGGTTGCCATATTTGCTATCCCCTTGCTTATCGATGGTTTTGGCAAAGAACGCTTCGGGCTGCTTGCGATTATCTGGATGGGCGTCGGGTACTTCAGCCTTTTTGATATGGGCTTTGGCCGGGCGCTTACCAAGCTGGTCTCTGATCGGCTTGGAACCGGAGACACACAAGACCTCGGGAGTCTTGTATGGACAGCCCTGTCACTGGTTCTGATTTTTGGGCTCTTCGGGGCCGGAATTGTAACGCTGGGAGCCGGGGTTCTTATTCATGATGTATTAAACGTAGAGGCAAGCCTTCAAAATGAAGGCATAGCCGCCATGCGTATTCTCGCATTTGGACTCCCCGCAGTGGTTGTAACCGCGGGCTTTGTCGGAATATTGCAGGCCCATCAGCGGTTTGCAACGATTACAGCGGTGCGGGTTCCTTTAGGAGTACTGACCTTTGGCGGGCCGCTATTCACATTGCAGTTTTCCTCGAGCCTGACATGGGCGACTGTGGCTCTGGTGGCTGCCCGCTCGATCGCCCTTGTCTTATATTATTTGGCCGCTGCCTCGGTCCGCCCGGAACTCAAATATTTTATTTTTCCCCAAAAAAAACATATCTCTCCATTATTTCATTTCGGCGGATGGCTGACTGTCACAAACATTGTAGGCCCTCTGATGGTTTATTTTGATCGCTTCCTGATCGGCGCACTCTTGACCATGACAGCGGTTTCATATTATGTAACACCATATGAAGTATTATCCCGCCTGCAACTTTTGCCTAAGTCGATGCTGAATGTGTTGTTTCCTGCTTTAACAACAGCCTTTATTTCTGATAAGCAGCGTTTGGTAACGATATATTCACAGGCTTCCAGAATCCTTCTGCTGCTTGTGCTGCCTGTTTTAAGTGCCTGCTTTCTGTTAGCCCCTGAAGGCTTGCAAATATGGCTTGGAGATGATTTCCGTCAAATGGCAACACCTGTTGTGCAGTGGCTTGCGGTGGGATGGCTTATTAACACTCTTGCCCGCATGCCGTTTACAGTGCTTCAGAGCGCCGGCAGACCTGACTTGGTTGCTAAAACGCACCTTTTGGAGCTTTTGCCCTACATGGGATTGCTCTGGATATTGACCAACAAGTTTGGCATTGCCGGCACTGCCGCAGCATGGTTTTTGCGTGTGTTTGCCGATACGATCATTTTGAACTGGATCGCTCGTTATAAAGTACCTGAGTTAAAGGAAACGGTAATTCAAACAATGATATGGATTGCTGCATTGCTCGCCGCTTTTGCTTTTGCCTCTATGCTGGCTTCATTGTGGCTACGACTGCTGCTTCTTATAGCCGTATCATTGATATCGGCCGTACTTCTCTGGCCCGTAATGAAGAAAATGGCTCCCGGCGCTGCAATTAATGCTGGCAAAACGTCCACAGCCAAGACGAATGGATGATACATGAAAAAAGAAACGATGGAAGTAACGAAAAAGCAGTGGCCTGAGCATGGCCTTGAAAGAGTACCGAATTGTCCTGTGTGCGGGTCAAGTCAAAGGGATCTTCTTCACAGCAATTTAACAGACCAGGTGTTCTTTTGCGCGCCTGGCAAATGGTCTCTTTATGAGTGCCAGGACTGCCGCTGCGCCTTTCTTGATCCGCGTCCTTCACCCGATACCATTCATCTGGCCTATAGCAAGTATTATACCCATACTTCGCCCAACAAAGAAGAAATACAGAAATTAAGCCCCCTGCGGCGCATCCGGCGAAGCATGGCCAATGGATACAAAAACTGGAGGTTTGGAACGGATCTAAAGCCTTCCAACAGACTCGGAATACCTGCGGCAATGATTATCCCCGGGTTGCGGGACAGGCTTGAGCAGGGGTTTCGGAATCTTCCAAAACCCAACGCAGGAGCCCGCCTGCTGGATGTCGGTTTCGGTAGCGGAGCCTTTCTCGAGGCCGCGCAAAGCATGGGCTGGAAGGTGGCAGGTGTGGACCCCGATCCTGTATCAGTGGAATCGGCTGTTAAGCGCGGACTGGATGTGCGTCACGGAGGGATCGAAGCTTATGCAGATATGCCTGGATGTTTTGACGTGGTCACAATGAGTCACGTGATAGAGCATGTCCATGATCCATATGATACCCTGCAAACGATCTATCGCCTGCTCAAACCTGGCGGATTTCTCTGGCTCAGCACTCCCAATATCCATAGCTTCGGGCATGAATATTATGGAAGGAATTGGCGGGGCCTGGAACCCCCCCGCCATCTGATACTTTTTAATTGGTATGCTATACGTGAAATACTAAAAAAAAACGGATTTACCTCTATTCAAAAAGATAAAAACAACCGACATTTTGCTTCTCTTGCGGCAAAAAGCGAAGCACTTTCAAAAGGCCTTGACCCTTATTCCTTTTCAAAAGTGTCCTTACGCCACCGCCTGACGGGCATCCTGACAGGCATACGCACCCGATTTCAACCCCATAGAACCGAATTTATAACATTAAAAGCATACAAATCATAAAAATCCTTTTTTTAAATTAAATCACGCAAAACCTGATTTATCAATGAATAAAGAATCTTCCACAATACTCATAACAGGCGGTGCCGGCTTCATCGGCTCGGCCCTGGTGCGCCACCTGATCGCAAGCACGGACTGCCAAGTGATCAACGTGGACAAATTGACCTACGCCGGCAACCTGGATTCCCTGGCAGAAGCTGCAGACAGCCCCAGGCATGTTTTCGAGCAAACCGATATCTGCGACGCACCAGCGCTTGGCCGCTTGTTTGAAAAACACCGGCCCGACGCGGTCATGCACCTGGCTGCAGAATCCCACGTGGACCGCTCCATAGCCGGCCCGGCAGAATTCATCCGGACCAACATCACGGGCACGTACAACCTGCTGGAGACGGCCCGCTCCTACTGGAACGAATTGGATGCGGACAAACAGAAACGCTTCCGGTTTCTGCACGTGTCCACGGACGAGGTCTACGGCAGCCTGGGGCCGGAGGGCCTGTTTTGCGAAGAAACCCCGTACCGGCCCAACTCCCCGTATGCAGCCAGCAAGGCGTCCTCTGACCACCTGGTCCGGGCCTGGCACCACACCTACGGGCTGCCGGTGCTGATCACCAACTGCTCCAACAACTACGGCCCTTACCAGTTCCCGGAAAAACTTATCCCGCTGATGATCCTAAACGCCCTTGAGGGAAAATTCCTGCCCCTCTACGGTAAGGGCGAAAACGTCCGCGACTGGCTCTACGTTAAAGACCACGCCCGCGCCCTTCATACTGTCCTGGAAAAGGGGCAGCCCGGTCGCACATACAACATCGGCGGCCGATGCGAGAAGAAAAACATTGAGGTGGTAAGGGCAATCTGCAGCATCCTGGACGAACTTAGACAGGTGACGGGTGACGGGTTACAGGTGACTGAAGATGGTGACGGGTTACGGGTAACAGGTGACACGGCGGAGGCCCCTGTCACCAGTCACCACTCACTCATCACCTTCGTCCCCGACCGCCCCGGCCACGACCTGCGCTACGCCATCGACGACACCCGCATCCGCACGGAACTGGGCTGGAGCCCAAAAGAATCCTTTGAAACCGGCCTGAGAAAAACCGTACAGTGGTACGTCAACAATCCCGAATGGATCAGGCGGGTGCGCACCGGCGAATACAGTCAGTGGATCAAAACCAATTACGACACGCAGGGGCGGGGAAGATTCTGAATCCGGGTTGCTCTGATTCCCTTTTTGAAATATATTCAGTAAGGAATGGCTTAAAAAAAAGGAGGATCATTATGGATATAGCAGAAAAAATTTACAAGGAAGCCAGTAGACTGCCGGAGCATCTGGCAAAAGAAGTCCTTGATTTCATAGAATACATTGAAAAAAAACATAGATTCCAGGAAAAAGAGATACAGAATCTGAAAGAAGCCCAGATTCCGGTTATGCATCATATCTGGGACAATGAAGAAGACGGGGTATGGGATGAATGTTAAACCAGGGGATATCGTTAGCATTCCCTTTCCATACACAGATCTTTCAACCCGAAAAAGACGCCCCGTGCTTGTGCTTACTATCCCGGATAATCGTGGTGATTTTATCAGCCTCCCCGTGACTTCCGTACCAACGGAAGAAGCTGCTGTATGCATAAAAACAGATTCTCTATCCCAAGGGAATTTACCCAAAACCAGCTGGGCCAGATATGACAAGGTTTTTACCCTGAGCACTTCTTCAATAAAAAGGAAATACGGCACCCTCCGGGATGAAATTGTTGAACAAATAAAGGACAACCTTTGCACCCATTTGGGTTGTTTCTGAAAATTCCACCATCACTTATATGAAAATCCTCCTCCTCGGCTGCAACGGACAGGTGGGCTGGGAGCTGCAGCGCTCCCTGGCACCCCTTGGACAGGTAACCGCCTTTGCCCGGCAGGGACACAACGGACTTTCGGGAGATCTGGCCGACCCGGACTCCCTGGCCGTCACCGTAAAAAAACTGGGCTTGGATGTGATTGTTAACGCCGCGGCTTACACCGCCGTGGACCAAGCCGAATCCGAGTCGGACCAAGCCCGCCTGATAAATGCCCAAGCCCCGGCCCGGCTGGCCCGCGAGGCGCAAAAAACAGGCGCATGGCTTATCCATTATTCAACCGATTACGTGTTTGACGGCACAGGCACGACCCCCTGGCGTGAAGACGATCCCGCGGCACCGATAAACGCTTACGGCCAAACCAAGCTGGAAGGCGAAGAGGCAATCCGCCAAAGCGGCTGTCTTCATCTGATATTCAGAACCTCATGGGTGTATGCCGCCCGCGGCAAAAATTTCATTCATACCATGCTTAAGCTGGCATCCGAACGCGACAGCCTCCAGGTCATAAATGATCAATTCGGCGCTCCCACCGGCGCCGAACTCATAGCGGATGTGACCGCCCACGCAATCCGGAGCGCATGTAAAGACAAAAGCCTTTCCGGCACCTATCACCTTGCCACCGCAGGCGAGACTTCCTGGTATGAATACGCCCGGCTGATCATCAACGAGGCTGCCCGCAACGGCATGGAAATGAAAATAAACCCCGAAAACATCATCCCGGTGCCCTCGGAGCAATTTCCCACAGCCGCAGCCCGGCCCAAAAACTCCAGGCTGGATACGACCCGACTGCAAAACACCTTCGACCTGCATATGCCGCTTTGGGAGCATGGTGTATTAAAGTCGTTTAATGAAATCATACGCAGCAATGGCATAAAAAGATAGAAGGTTGACATGCAATTTGTTCCAACAGATATCCCGGAGGTTGTGCTCATTAAGCCGAAAGTCTTCGGCGACAGCCGCGGCTACTTCATGGAAAGCTTCCGCAACGACTTGTTTGCCCAGCACATGGGAGAAGTCAATTTTATCCAGGACAACGAGTCAAAATCCGCATACGGCGTGTTGCGCGGCCTGCACTATCAGCTTCCGCCCTATGCCCAGGCAAAGCTGGTGCGTGCCGTAACCGGCCGTGTCCTGGACGTGGCAGTAGACATCCGCGAAAACTCCCCCACCTTCGGCCGGCACGTAACAGCCGAACTCTCGGAAGAAAACAAGCACCAGCTTTTTATCCCCGCCGGCTTTGCCCACGGTTTTCTGGTCCTGAGCAAAGAGGCCGTATTCAGCTATAAAGTGGATGTCCCCTACGCACCGGACCACGAACACGGCATTTATTACGCAGATCCGGATCTGGGGATCGATTGGGGGCTGCCTGACTCGGAGATCAGGCTTTCGGCGAAAGACCGGAAATTGCCGTTGATGGTGACGGGTGACGGGTGACAGGTGACGAGGTGAAGATGGAGCCGCCAGTAATTCGAGGACACAGGGATCTCGCAGCTTGGCAGGAGTCGATGGCACTTGCAAAAACAATCTATGAAATAACGTCCGGCTTTCCCGCAGATGAACGCTTTGGCCTGGTTTCGCAAATGCGGCGTTGCGCTGTTTCCGTGCCATCTAATATCGCTGAGGGCGCAGGACGGGGCGGCAAAAAGGAATTCAGCCATTTTCTCTCCGTTGCCAGAGGCTCATTAAGCGAGCTGGAAACGCAGATCACTTTGGCGACAGAACTGGGGTTCATGAAGGCTGATGAGAATCTTACAGCCCTTATTTCCCGTTTATTCAAACTTCTGCACGGCCTGCAAAGAAAATTGCAATCATAAGAGGAGTTACCCGATAAAATGAACGATCCCAACGCCACCCGTAACGCGTCACCAGTAACGCGTCACCCGTCACCTGTCACCCGAAAAGGTATCATTTTAGCCGGCGGCTCCGGAACCCGCCTCTACCCCTTGACCCACTCGGTATCCAAGCAGCTTCTGCCGGTCTATGACAAGCCCATGGTCTATTATCCCCTTTCTGTACTCATGCTTGCAGGCATCCGTGATATTCTTGTCATTTCCACGCCGGAAGACACCCCGCGCTTTGAGCAGCTCCTGGGCACCGGAGAGCAATGGGGCATAAAACTCTCCTATGCAGTGCAGCCCGAGCCGGAAGGCCTGGCCCATGCCTTTACAATAGGCGAAGAATTTATAGGTTCAGACCCGGTCACCCTTGTTCTGGGCGACAACATCTTTTACGCCCACGGCTTGGCCAAACGTCTGCAGCACTGGGCTGCACAGGAAAAAGGAGCAGCGATTTTCGGCTACTATGTAAGCGCCCCCCATCACTACGGTGTTGTGGAGTTCGACGGGAACGGAACAGTGCTAAGCCTGGAAGAAAAGCCTGAGCATCCCAAGTCCAACTATGCCGTAACCGGCCTTTACTTTTATGATAACGACGTGGTCCGGATCGCAAAACAGATAAAACCCTCCTGGCGAGGAGAACTCGAAATTACGGACGTAAACAAGGCATACCTTGAGCGCGGCGACCTGCAGGTGGAGCTTTTGGGCCGCGGCGCCGCCTGGCTGGATACCGGCACCCACGCCTCGCTTCTGGATGCCGGAAGCTTTATCCGCACCATCGAAGAGCGCCAGGGCCTTAAAATCGCCTGCCCGGAGGAAGTGGCCTATCGCATGGGTTTTATCGATGCAGAGCAGGTCTGCCGGATTGCAGAGCCGCTTAAGAAAAGCGGGTATGGGAAGTACTTGCTCCAATTGGTGGGGAGGTAAGCAGGTGAAAATCTCAATTGCCATGGCTACCTATAATGGGGCAAAATATATAAAAGAACAGCTTGAGAGCTTCGTGCAGCAAACTCGCCTGCCTGACGAAGTTATAGTAAATGACGACTGCTCGACAGATGATACGATAAATATACTTGAAAAGATTAAAAAAACAGCACCTTTTCCTGTCAAGATATACAGCAATGAAAAAAATATTGGGTTCGTAAAAAATTTTGGTTTGGCAATAGAAAGATGTAGAGGCGATGTCATATTTCTAAGCGACCAAGATGATTTCTGGTTTCCGAATAGAATTGATTATATATACAGGTATTTTGAAAAATACCCTTCCGCTTTGGTGATCGCGAATGATGCAGAGATTGCCAGAGAAGATCTAACTCCAACAGGTTATACAAAATTTGGCCAACAAAAAGCGATTGGCATATCTTATAAAAAAAAGTTTATTACCGGTTGTTGTACAGCTTTTAAAGCTGATCTAATTCCGATTATTTGTCCAATACCCTTTAATAAATATCCACACGATGCATGGATACATTCAATAGGAGAACTTCTTTCAGGGAGGATGCTTACAGAGAAACCTTTACTCTATTTTCGGAGACATAAGACTAATGCTTCAAGTCCTCTTGCAAGCCGCCCAGAAAAAATATCAACTCTTCAGTTTCTTTCGTCAAAAAATAGAGGTAACCCCTATTTCTGGCTTGAAGAAAGGCTATATAGCTATGAGCTTTTTTGGGAACGTCTTAATAATACATCTTCATTGCGACTTAGCAAAGAGGAGTTAGATGCCGTAAAGTTGCGAGTAGAAAGAGATAGAAAAGCAGTCTCTGGCAGGTTGGCAGTATTATCTGCTCCTTTCCCATATAGAATTATTTTAGCTACAAAATTTTATATGATTGGTGGTTATAATATTTTTAGCGGTTCTAAATCATTCATAAAAGACTGTTTTTTTGCTTGATTTCCTTTTTTATTTCAAAATGTGAAAGTCACCCGTCAAGTCATGTTGAATCCGTATAATTTCCTTTTAGCTGCGGTATTTGTTTCCTCCCTCCGTTCATATGGTGTGATGGCTTTTCCGGTTTTTACATTATCTGCTTTCCGGTTGCTATTAATTTTTTGCATAATTCTGTTAGTTATACGAAGCCTCTCTATTTTAAAAATTAAAATCGCAGACAATACACTTCCTGTCTTCTTTCTTTCTCTTATAAATGCGGCAATGGTAATAATGGCATTGAGTTATTCCCCACATATATATCTTGGAGACTCAGCAAGAAATGCTTTAATAAAATGTGGGGGTTGGCTAATAATAGCTATTATATGCATACTGGTTAATACAAAAAATAAACTTTTAGTTGCTGTCAAAATTTATGTGTTATCTTCCACAATCCCGATGATTTTAGGCTGGTATCAGTGGATTTATTTTTTGCTCTATAAAGAAAAGGTCCACTTGCCGGTAAAAGTCTTGGCCATTGACAGTCCAAAGGCCATGGGAGTAATTGATAGAATCTTTTTGCGCCCTGCCGGAACTTTTCTTGAGCCGAATTACTACGGGATATTTTTATCGACTGTAATTTTACTTTTGGTAGCAAGCTTAATAACAAAGCATTATCTGTTTAAAAAATCTATCATTCTTGTACTTCTGGCTTCTGCAGTTTTACAATTAGGGTGTACGCTTTCACTGAGCGCAATGATAGGTTTGATAAGCGGCCTTTTCTTTATATTTTTTTTACTATTTAGGAATATGCTCAAATTGCTAAGCTATGGAATAATGATTTTTATATGTATGTTAGTTGTCAGTTTTACTATTCCCCAGGGAAAGTCGCTGTATGAAGGAGCTTTTTATAAGATTGAACGGCGTGCAGAAGATGTAAGCAATCTGTTTGGAAGAAAAAAATATTTTTTAAGCGCATACCAAGCAGTTATAGAAAGTGCAGGTATGGGTGTGGGATTTGGCGGAATCGGGCAACATGACCCTCGGGCGCCTCAATCCGGGCATAATGCACCTTTAAATATTCTTGCAGAACAGGGGATCGTGCCATTTACTATTTTTTTGCTTTGGGTATTATGGATCTAAAGTTTCCCGTTTTTTAAGGGCGCCGCATCGGCGGGCGGGGTAAGCCGGCATGATGAAAACTCAATAAAATCAATATCTTACAAAAAGTTGACTTTGCATAACTGCTTGATTTTATTATGTATTTTCCGAAAGCGA
>JAIPDT010000007.1 GCA_021737545.1 Desulfobacteraceae bacterium | reverse complement strand
AGGATTTCGATCGCCAGCAGGACCTTGCCCGGGGCCGCGCGGTGGAATCTGCAAAAAACGAGCCCCACATCCCCGACTGGACACGCGAAATCCTGGATTCCCCCAACCCGTCGGCGCTTCAGCCGGCCAAGCTCATCGGGTTTGTCCACGATTTTCTTATTCATGCCGGGTGGCAACCCAAACACATAGCAAACATCCTTCGAGACCTATATCAGAACCCGGATTTCAACTGGACGCAAGATTTTTTCAAGCATCCGGCAGAAGAAAAGGCGAATTTCTGGGCGCGTACCTATAGCGCAGTTGCACTCTGGAAGACAGGCAGGCTTCATATATAGACCATGTATGAGCATTATATGATTTTAGCCACTGATTTGCTGCACTGAAAATTTCTGTCACGGAATGTTATATTCCCGGCATTTCTGAAATATGAACCTTGCTTCTGGCAATTCTTTTCGGCCCGAGATTCGCATTGCTGGCCGGGAATATCCGTATTCTGCATTTCTTGGCGGCGTCAACAGCCATATTGACATCTTCGACA
The DNA here is from genome assembly GCA_021737545.1 of Desulfobacteraceae bacterium. GTDB lineage: Bacteria > Desulfobacterota > Desulfobacteria > Desulfobacterales > Desulfosalsimonadaceae > Desulfosalsimonas. The sequence continues at coordinate 39,640 of JAIPDT010000007.1, read as the reverse complement.
GAACTATCAGGGACCTCGCTTACCAATTCTTATGTTGCCGGCGCAGAAACGGTCGTAATGATACCTACCATTCGCGGCGATGTGCGTTGATGCTCTCCTACTTCAATTTATTTTAATCCCCCAATTGTATTAAAGCCGAATTTATTCTATGGTTGGCCTGCCTTAAATTATTAAAACCGGGAAAATACGCAAGGTCGGGAGTTGCTATGAAAATAAGAACCAAAATTATGCTGGGGTTTTTGATTTTGGCGCTAATGTTGGCCGTGGCCGGAGCATTTTCTATTTACGAGCTCAGAGCCGTGGGATCATCCGTGCAGGCATTGTTGGATGACAACTATAGAAGCATCACCGCCGCAAAAAGTATGACAGAGGCTTTGGAACGGGAAGACAGCGGAATGCTCCTTTTGCTTTCAGGCAAATGGAAAGAAGGGCGTGAAACCCTCCGTACCGCTGATAAAAAATTTATAGAAGCACTTGAAACGGCAGCTAATAATCTGACCATCAAAGGTGAAAAAGCCTGTGTGGAAAAAATCAGCAAAGCCTATAAAGAATACAGTATGTTGTGGGATCAACCGATTGTGAACACTCCGAGAGAAGGCAACCTTGGATGGTACTTCAAGGACGCCCACCAGTCTTTTAAAAACGTTAAGGCGGCGGTCCAGGAGCTAATGGCCTTAAATGACCAGGCTATGTATGAAACTGCATCCGACTTGAAAAACCGGGCACACCGCGCAGTAATGCCGGGTGTTATCGCCATTTTGTCCGCTCTGGTATTTACTATACTTTTCAATTACTTCGTCAACATATATATCGTCAATCCGATTCTGTTGCTCATTAAATCCATTGATAATTTTTTAAACAAGGGCGAGCCGATCTCCGTGAAGATGGATTCCGATGATGAACTGGCAGATCTTGCCGCTTCGGTAACAAGCCTGACAGCTATGGTAAAAACCTCCGAAGACAAATCTTAAACTTCACTTTACCGGCAAATTTTAATGCGGGGAATTTTTATTATGCGACCGCAGCTCATAATCCGCAATATCGGATTTGTACTGTTATTTAATGCAGTATTTTTATTCTTTTCGGCGGCGGTTTCGGCCGTCAACGGCGATTCCGCCTTGGTGCCGCTTTTATACAGTGCCGTGGTAACCGCTTTGATCGGCGCCTTTCCGGTCGTTTTCGTCCCCTCGGTTGAAAATATTCATAATGATGAAGGCCTGGCGATAGTAGTGGGGGGCTGGCTTTTGTCATCACTGATAGGAGCGTTGCCATATATCATGTGGGGCGACCCGTTTACCCTTACCAATGCCTGGTTTGAAAGCGTTTCCGGCTTTACCACAACCGGTTCGAGCATTTTAACAGATATTGAAGCCCTTCCCTTGGGGCTGTTGCTCTGGCGTTCCACGACTCATTGGATCGGGGGTATCGGTATAATCGTTTTCATGCTTGCGGTAACCCCCACGAGCGGTCAAGTAGCCATGATTTTATATAAGAACGAAATTTCTTCGCTGGCAGTGGAAAACTTTCGTTACCGGACCCGGAAAATTTTTCAAATCTTACTGATCGTCTATGTCGGATTGACCGCTCTGGAAACAATTTGTCTTATATTCGCGGGCATGGGGGTATTCGATGCTATTACGCACGCCTTTGCCACCATAGCCACCGGCGGCTTTTCTCCCAGAAACAGCAGTATCGCCTATTTTAACAGCCCGTTGATTGAAGGCATCATTATTGTGTTCATGATCCTGTCCGGAATTCATTTCGCCCTGATTTTTCTGGGGATCACGGAGAATATCAAGAAAATCTGGAAGTCTGTGATTGTGCGTTATTATCTGGCCGCTTTGGCGATCGGTTCCATCCTTGTTTCTATTAATATCTGGGGCGGCATGTATGAAAATTTCCGGGAGGCTTTGCGATACGGGGTCTTTCAGGTTGTTTCACTGGGCACCAGTACGGGGTTTGCGACTGCGGACACCAGCATTTGGCCGGGTTTTTCAAAATTGATCCTTATATTTTTCTCGCTTCAGTGCGCTTGTGCAGGTTCAACGTCTGGAGGCATCAAAATCGATCGGGTTCTGGTTCTATGGAAAAGGATTATAAGTCATTTCTCAAAACTCAAACATCCCAAGGCCGTGGTCGCAATAAAACTGGACCGGACAGTTATTGATGCATCTGTTGTCGAAGCTGGACTGCTTTATATTGTTATTTATCTTTGCGTGGTATTCATTTCGAGTCTGATTTTGGCTTTTATGGGCGTGGATATCATGTCGGCATTTTCCGGCTCGGTTGCCGCCATGGGCAATGTCGGCCCCGGATTCGGGGCGGTCGGTTCTTTTTCCAATTTCGGCATGCTGCCGGCCACCGGCAAATGGGTGCTGAGTATTGTTATGCTTCTTGGCAGATTGGAGATATTCGGTCTGCTGTTGTTTTTATTTAATCGCTTAATCAGATAAAATTTTTCAGATCCCCCGGAAAATCTTCCTTTACACGTAAGCCATTTCCTTAAAGCCCCATACTGAGCCCGCATCAAAGGCATGACAGCGGTTGGGGTGCTTATTTTTTTCAAAATTTTTTGACAGCCAGATAATAAGAATTATCAATTATTGGTGACTGCAAAAGAGAAAAAAGACAGGTCGGGGCCAAAAAATAGGGACCATGAAAAGAGAAAAAAAGGAGATATTGCCATGAAAAACAACGATCGCAAACCCACGACAAACGATGCCGGGATCCCGGTAACCAGCGATGAGTTCTCACTGACTGTCGGGCCGGATGGCCCCATCCTTCTGCAGGACCACTATCTGATTGAGCAGATGGCCAACTTCAACCGGGAGCGGATTCCGGAGCGCCAGCCCCACGCGAAGGGTTCCGGCGCCTTCGGACATTTCGAGGTAACCAAAGATGTCAGTGCCTATACCAAGGCTGCGGTATTCCAGCCGGGCACAAAAACAGACACGTTAATCCGGTTCTCCACGGTGGCAGGCGAACGCGGCAGCCCTGACACCTGGAGGGACCCGCGTGGCTTTGCGCTAAAGTTCTATACCAGCGAGGGCAACTACGATATGGTGGGCAACGACACTCCGGTGTTTTTCCTGCGTGACCCCATGAAGTTCCAGCACTTTATCCGCTCCCAAAAGCGCCGCGCGGACAGCGGTTTGCGTGACCATGACATGCAGTGGGATTTCTGGAGCCTTTCGCCCGAAACGGCGCATCAGGTCACCTGGCTTATGGGTGACCGCGGAATTCCCAAGAGCTGGCGGCACATGAACGGATACTCAAGCAACACCTACATGTGGGTCAACTCCAACGGAGATCGATTCTGGGTGAAGTACCACTTCAAGACTGACCAGGGCATTGATTTCCTCACTCAGGAGGAGGCCGACCGGCTGGCCGGGGTGGACGCCGACTACCACCGGCGCGACCTGTTCGAGGCGATCAAGCGGGGAGATTACCCCAGCTGGACTCTGATGGTGCAGATCATGCCCTTTGAGGATGCCGAGACCTACAGGTTCAATCCCTTTGACTTAACCAAGGTGTGGCCGCACGGCGATTATCCATTGCACGAGGTAGGCAGGCTGACGCTTACCCAAAATCCCACGGACTTCCATACAGAGATCGAGCAGGCGGCTTTCGAACCTAACAGCTTCGTCCCGGGAATCGGTCCCAGCCCGGACAAAATGTTGCTCGCGCGCCTTTTTTCCTACGCCGACGCCCACCGTGCCCGGCTGGGGGTCAACTACAAGCAGATTCCGGTCAACCGGCCTAAAGCGCCTGTGCACAGCTATAGCAAGGACGGGGCGATGCGAGTCCAGAATGTGTCCGACCCCGTGTACGCACCGAATTCAAAGGGCGGCCCGGAGGCTGACGGTGAGCGATATCCCGAGGCGGCGGTATGGAATGCCAGTGGGGAGTTCCTCCGATCGGCCTATACTTTAAGAAAGGATGACGACGACTTCGGCCAGGCCGGCACCCTGGTGCGCGAGGTCATGGACGATGCCCAGCGCGACCGGTTGGTGTCCAACGTGGTCGGGCATCTTAAAAAAGGCGTGTCCGAGCCCGTGTTAAAGCGTGCGGTCGAATACTGGCGCAATATCGATAAGGAAACAGGAGACCGCATTGCCAAAGGTGTGAACGCCGAATGATCAATCCAAAGCCGAGGGGCTTTATTTTGCCCATCCAGCAGGCCGGGCTTCACCTTTAATAATCAAGAGCCGATTACATTCCCCAACCTTTCAGCGGGAATTGCTGAATTGTTGGGGAATTTTTTGACTTTTATACTGGGGTGTGATATCCGCTTTTGGAACTATAGAGCCGGCTGGTTAATAACCCTTGTTCAGATATTTAAAGCTGCTGTTCTGAATGGATATTATGTAAACAGGAGACAAAATTAAAATGACAGAAACGAAATTTGGAGAGCAATTGTTGACCAATTGCACATCCGGCGGTCCCGTCCATGTCCGTGTCAAAGACGGGAGGATCATCGGGATTGAACCTCTGGAAGTTGAACCTGACGAGGGGGCATGGACTATCGAGGCTAGAGGCAGAAGCTTTTCCCCTCCGCAGATATCGCGGATATCCCCTTATACAATAGCTGAAAGATCCAGGATTTATTCCGGGGACCGGTTGTTAAAACCCCTCAAAAGGAAGGATTTTGATCCGGCAGGTCAAAGAAACCAGCACAACCGCGGTATATCCGAATACGAGGAGATAAGCTGGGACGAGGCCATGGATATTCTGGCTTCGGAAATAGAACGGATACAGGCTGAAAACGGCCCCGGCGCTATTTTGACAACCACGTCCTCGCATCATAACTGGGGCAATATCGGCTACCGCTTTAGTGCCCATAACAGGTTTATGTCGATACTCGGAGCCATTTATGCCGAGCATAATCCTGACAGCTGGGAGGGGTGGCACTGGGGGGCCATGCACCAGTGGGGATATGCATGGAAGTTGGGTTTGCCCGAACAATATGATCTTTTAGAAGACGCTCTTAAGAACACCGAGATGATCGTCTTCTGGTCAAGCGACCCGGAGGCTACAGCGGGTATCTACGGCGGACAGGAAAGCACCCTTCGCCGTTTCTGGCTAAAAGAGCTGGGCGTTAAAATGGTTTTCATAGATCCGTTTTTCAACTTCACCGCCATGAACTTTTCTGAAAAATGGTTCGCCCCGCGTCCTGGCACAGACTCTGCCTTGGCCGCGGCCATTGCCTACACCTGGATTACGGAAAATTCCTATGACAGAAAATACGTGGAAGACCGCACATACGGATTTGATAAATGGGAAGCCTATCTACTGGGCAAAGAAGACAACCTGCCCAAGAGCTCTGAATGGGCGGCCGGAGAAACAGGGATTCCTGCCAGGGAAATCAGGGCCCTGGCAAGAGAATGGGCAAGTAAAAAGACCATGCTGGCAGCCGGCGGGCTTGGAGGATGGGGCGGAGCCTGCCGCGCGGCTTACGGCACCGAATGGGCCCGTATGATGGTATTGCTTGCCGCAATGCAGGGCATGGGCAAACCAGGGAGCAATATATGGTCGACAACCCAGGGCGCTCCTCATAATACTGATTTCTATTTTCCAGGCTATACCGAAGGGGGTATTACAGGGGTCGGCCCACTGGTTGCCCGGGGAATGGTAAAGCAGCCCGTCAGGAACACTCTTAATGATGCGCAGCACGTACATATCCCCAGAATCCTTGTGCCTGAATGCATCATGAATCCGCCCCAGCAATGGCGGGGCAAAGGCTTCTGCGGTGACCGCACGGAAACACAGTTTAAGAAATACCGCTATCCTGAAGAAGGCTTCCCCTATATTAAAATGTTCTGGCGATACGGCGGCTCATATATCGGTACCATGAATAACACCAATCGCTGGGTGAAGATGTACCGGCATAATAATTTGGAATTCGTTGTTAATCAGTCGGTTTATAAGGAAGGTGAGGCGTTGTTTGCAGATCTTATATTGCCCGCCTGCTCCAATTTTGAAAGAGTGGATATCGGGGAATGGGCCGCTCCCCAGGGATACGGGCTGCATAAGGCTTCCGGCCTAAACCGCCGCACCATAGTTCTGCAGAAAAAATGTATTGACCCCCTGGGAGAATCGAAATCAGATTACGAGATATTTTGCATGGCGGCAAAAAAGCTTGGATTTTACGAGAAATATACTGAAAACGGTACCACCGAGCTTGAATGGGTAAAAAGGATGTTTAATGCCAGCGATCTTCCCAAACATATTACCTGGGAGGAGTTTGAAAAGAAAGGATACTTCGTGGTGCCCATGCCCGAGGATTATAAATCGACTCCCGCACTCAGGTGGTACGCGGAAAACAGAAGGAGAGACACTCCTGACACCGGCCCTAACGGCGGTGCTATACAGGGACTTCCGGATGCGGAAGGCAACCTTGATACTCAATCCGGCAAAATTGAATTTGAATCAAACAGCCTGAATCGTTTTGACCCTAATGATAATGAGAGGCCCCCGGTGCCGCATTATATAGAGTCATGGGAAGGGCATCATACTCAGGATCTTTATGATAAATTTCCATTGCAGCTAATTACCCCCCATCCGCGCTATTCATTTCATACCATGAATGACGGCAAGGACTGCTGGATGAACGAGGTGCCCGAACACCGTATGAAATGCAAAGACGGCTATTATTACTGGGTCATACGTATCAATGGACAAGACGCCAAAAAAAGAGGCATTGAGGAAAACGATATAATCAAAGCATATAACGACCGGGGCGAGGTCCTTCTTGCGGCGCAGGTAACAGAGCGGATACCACCCGGTATGGCGCATTCATTTGAATCGTGCGCCGTATATGATCCGATCGGTGATCCGGGAGATTGCGCCGACCGGGGCGGCTGCATTAACTTACTTACACCCCATCGTTTTATCTCTAAAAATGCCAACGGGCAGGCCCCGAACTCCTGCCTGATCGAAGTTGAAAAATGGGAGGCTGACCAGGATGACTAAATATGGAATGATAATAGATATCTCTCGCTGCACTGCCTGCTACTGCTGCTTTGCCGCCTGCAAGGATGAATACTGGGAAAATGATTATTTGCCTTACACAGCCGCTCAACCCAGGTACGGTCAGTTCTGGATGAATATAGAAAAAAAAGAGCGCGGCAAATATCCCTATGTTAAAGCCGCTTACATGCCTGTGCCCTGCATGCAATGCCAGTCGGCCCCTTGCATAGACGCAGCAGAAGATAATGCTGTTTACCGCAGAGATGATGGCATAATAGTGATCGACCCTGAAAAGGCGGTCGGGCAGAAAAAAATATTCGAGGCATGTCCCTATGGGGCAATATACTGGAATGAAGACAAGAACCTGCCTCAGAAATGCACTTTCTGCGTTCACCGGATAGAAGAGGGGAAAACTCCGCGCTGCGCACAGGCCTGTCCTTCCCATGCAATTAAATTCGGTGATTTGGATGATCCTGATAGCGAAGTTTCCCGGCTTTTAAACTCGGATACCACAGATATATTGCATCCCGAATATGAGACATCCCCGCTGGTCAGATATGTTGATCTGTATCAGATGAATACTTTGTTTATTGCTGGAGCGGCGGTTTTTGCTGATACGGATGAATGCGCTGAGGGGGTTGATGTCTCTTTAACCGGCAACGGTGTTAATATGAAGACGTTTACAAATAATTACGGGAGTTTTGAATTCGACGGTCTGGCAGCCGGTGTTTATAGGCTGGATTTCACAATAGATAATTATGCCCCCAAATCTTTGGATGTCCAAATAGAAGAAGAGGTATATATACCGGCGATAATGTTAGAGAGGAGATAGCGTAAAGACCGGAGCCCTGATACGGATATAAAATACGAATACAGCGGAGCCCGGACAACTGAGTTAATGCTCAGATGGGCTCAGAAACGGCTTCTTTACGATTCTGTCAAGAGATGTTAATGCCCGGATAATGCATTGCTTATCCGGGCGATTTATAATTATCCTTTCCTGGTTTTTTCACTTCCCATCCCGGCCGCACCCACTTGATAACCGATTCTTATATGTGTGAGATTTCACTGATTAGCGATATTTCACGAATCATGGTTTGTGACGCTCCAATTTTATAAGCCTATAAAGCAAAAAAGTCGAGAGAGTGCGCTTTGTGCTGAATCAGGGCTTTTTGGCATCATTTTTGAATGATCAGCTTTAATAGAATGTTAAGAATTCATTGCTGAGCAGGATCCATAGTTTTTTATTCAGTATGGTCTTCAAGAACATACTTATATCTTCTGAAAGAATTTGAAAGATGATCGTATTTACTTTGCTCATCGAGGTCCCGCCGGAACAGAAAGCTAATACCGTTGACTTGTTTGAATCCGTTGCCGGAATCATATCCGTTCAGCCCGGAAATGAAAGCATAAATATGTATTATCAAATGTATCATCAAAATGAGTTGTTACTTGTTTCCAAATGGAAGTCATTCGAATATTTGGAACATCATATTCAGTCCGAGCCGTTTCGCAAGATTCTGGCTATGATAGATCTTGCGATTAAAGAACCCGAGGTGAAGTTTTATAATGTTTCATCAACGAGGGGCTTTGAATTAATTGAAAAGATAAAAGGTTGATGGGTTGGGAAAAAGCCGATTTTTTCGCTCAGATGTAGCTCAGAAACAACTTTTTACGATGCTATCAAGGTTTTAGAGCATTCAGAATTCAGACGGTTTTTTCATGTTTACGAAATCATCAAAACCAGGAGATTTAAAATGAAGACTACTTATGTCAAGATACCCGAAAAAGGGAAGGTAGTCCTTGAAAAAGGCGAGATTGAAGAGCCCGGTCCAGGAGAGCTTTTGCTGGAGGCGCAGTACAGCACCCTGAGTCCGGGGACTGAAAACGCTTTAATGAACGAGCATATTCTCCCCCTGCCGCAAAATATCGGCTACAGCATGGCTGCAACTGTTAAGGCTGTCGGCCCTGATGTTACTGATTTTCAGGTCGGGGATCCCGTGGTTACAACCGGTCAGCATGCCACTTACCTTCTCATGGATAAGCGAAACGTCACCCCAGCGCCCAGGGGTATAGACCTTGAGCAGGCGGCGTTTTTTAATCTGGCTCATACGGGCATGTATGGTATTCGCCGTAGCGGCCTGCAGTTCGGCGAGCCTGCTGTCGTGTTGGGGCAGGGCCTTGTGGGAGCTCTTACAGCAAAACTTGCCCAGCTGGCCGGGGCTCTTCCGGTAATTGCTGTTGATCTGGATGATAGTCGTCTTGAAATCAGCCGCGAAATGGGGATACACCATGCCATTAATTCAAAGACAAATCCGGATGAGCTGACAAGACTGATTGACAGCCTGGGCTTTGATGGAGTCCCTGTTGTTTTCGAAGCCACGGGCGCCCGGAAACCCCTGGATCAAGCATTTGAAATGGTCAGCGAGCGCGGCCGGGTGGTAATGCTGTCTCAAGCCCACGGAGGCGAGGCTCCACAATATCATGAGAATCTGATGATGAAAGGAGCTTCTTTGATCGGCTGCTACATTAATTCCAAGCCTTTTTCCTTATACCGGACTGATCTTGTCATCGAGGACTCATGGCCGCCGGTGCTTGCCCGTGGCGAAAAACGCTACAAAGGGACTGATGTCTGGACAAGTGATTCGGATATTCGGGTGGTTTTAAACCTTATTTATTACGGATCTCTTAATTTGAAACCTTTGATCAGTCATAGCTTCAATATCGATCAAATTGTTGATGCCTATGAAATGGTTAATAGTCTTGATCCGAATCTTCTCGGCGGTGTGATCTGTTGGAAATAGTCAATAATCCGGAAAGGGTAAGCCGATGGCAACCTCAGCCAGGTATCCCGGATTGAATGAAACACTGGCTGGCCGGTCCGTGAAGGAATATTCTGCTTGCAAGCCTTTTTACCCCGTGATAGAAATTTGTCCTGTCAATAAAAAGAGTTGCCCCGGCATGGCTGTATGTCGGTTTTTTGGTAGCGTCAACTCCATAATGTCTTCAAGGACTGTCATATGAACGTATGCATTGTAGGTACAGGATATGTGGGACTGGTTACAGCAGCCTGTCTTGCCGAAACCGGAAACCGGGCTTTTTGCGTGGATATAAACGATCAGGTGATTGACCGGCTGAAAAAGGGCAACGTCCATATTTTTGAGCCCGGCTTGGAGGAACTGGTTCAGCGCAATTTAAAAGAAGAGCGCCTGGTATTTACCACCTCGCTTAATGAGGGGATGGCTGATGCCGCGCTGGTGTTTTCCTGTGTGGGCACGCCGTCGCGAAACGACGGATCATGTGATCTATCCGCAGTATACCGGGTTGCCGAAGAAGTCGGCCGCAACATGACCGACTACAAGATAGTGGTAACCAAATCCACGGTCCCGGTGGGAACCGCAGACCGGATAAAAGAGATTATAAGTGCAGAGCTTGCATCCCGCGGAGCGGACCTTGATTTTGACGTGGTCTCAAATCCCGAGTTTTTAAAAGAAGGCGATGCGGTAAACGACTTTATGAAACCCGACCGTATCATCATAGGCACGGAGAATCCGGAAGTGGCACGTTTGCTGGAAAACCTATATGAGCCTTATGCCAGAAGCCGCGATAAGCTGATCATGATGAGCCCGAGAAGCGCGGAAATGACCAAGTATGCAGCAAATTGCATGCTTGCCACCAAGATTTCCTTTATAAACGAGGTCGCCAATATCTGCGAAAAAGTGGGAGCTGATGTAAGAGATGTCCGGGTCGGCCTCGGCTCTGATCATCGTATAGGTTATCACTTCATCTATCCGGGCGTGGGTTATGGCGGCTCATGTTTCCCAAAAGACGTAAAGGCGCTTATTCATACCGCACAAGGCCGCGGATACGTATCTGAGCTGCTAAATGCAGTTGAAGGCGTCAACAACAGACAGAGGCGGATGGTTACTCATAAGATCCGGGAATTTTTCGAGCCTGCAGGCGGGCTGTCAGGCAAAGTGCTTGCAGTTTGGGGGCTTTCGTTTAAGGCAAATACTGATGACATCCGCAGTTCCCCTGCAATAGATATTGCAGCCGAGTTAAGCGAGGCGGGAATGCGGATACGGGCTTTTGACCCTGCGGCGGGAGAAAATGTGCGCAAGGAGTTTAAAAACAACTCCCTGGTTGAAGTCTCTGATAAGCAGTACGGCATTCTTGAAGGTGCGGACGCGCTTGCGGTATTGACAGACTGGCATCAATTCAGGAATCCCGATTTTGCGCAGATTAAAAAGTGTTTGAATCGGCCTGTGATTTTTGACGCCAGGAATCTTTACAGATCCGATATTTTAAAAAGATATTCCCTTAGTTGTATCAGGACCGGCAGGCCTGATATCATTGCCGAAGAAAAATAAGGATTTGCCGGCTATGGATCTCTCAGATCAACAGAAAACAGCCGTGGAACATATAGGCCCGGCCCTTGTGGTTGCGGGCGCAGGTTCCGGAAAAACCCGTACCCTGACGGCAAAGGTGGCCCATTTAATCGAGCTGGGCTACTGCCCGGAGCGCATACTTGCCATTACTTTTACCAACAAGGCCGCAGACGAGATGAAGCGCAGGCTGGTGGAAATAACCGGCCTTTCAATCGACCGGTTTCCCTGGGTGCGTACCTATCATTCCGCATGCTTTAAAATATTAAAGGAACACTGCCGGCTTCTGGGATACGAGCCGCCTTTGCAGATTTATTCCGATTATCAGCAGCAGAAGCTGATAAAGGAGATCATGATCCGTTTTGACATGGACCGGAAGAATTTTTACGCGCTTCGCGGGGCGATTTCCAGTGCCAAGAACTCAGGGGATCCGGATTCCTATTTCAATTTTCGTCCCCGCCTGGGCCCGTTTCGGCTCCGGGATATATACGAGGCTTATGAAACAGAGCTTTATGAAAAAAATGCGGTGGATTTCGACAATATTTTGCTAAAGGCCAGGGACCTGCTGCGGGATCATGATGCGGTGCGCGAGGATTATCGGGCTTATTTTTCCTATATCCTGGTAGACGAGTACCAGGACACAAACGACCTGCAGGCGGAGCTGACCCGGCTTCTTCTCGGAAACGGAAACCTGTTCTGCGTAGGCGATGACTGGCAGGCCATCTACGGCTTTCGGGGGAGCAACGTAAATAATTTCCTGGGATTCCGGCATGCTTACAATGATGCAAGCATATTTCGCCTGGAGCAGAACTACAGGTCTGCCGACGAGATCGTAAAGACCGCCAATCAGCTGATCCGTTACAACCGGGACAGAATGGACAAGGCGTGTTTTTCAATGTATACAGGCGGCTCAGTGGAAATCCACGATTTTTTCAGCGACGAGGAAGAAGCCGGATGGGTGGCAGACAGGATCAGGGCGCTTCGCAGTTCAGGTGTTTCCTACGAGCAGATCGCGGTGCTGTATCGCACAAAGTTCTGCTCTCTGCCCTTTGAGCAGGCGCTTCGTTTTGGGGGGATTCCGTATCAGATGCTGGGGGACCGCGGTTTTTTCGAGCGAAAGGAAATCCTGGATATTAACTGTTATCTGACCGCCGCGGTTTTCAAAAAAGACGACGCAGCTTTTGAGCGGGTCATAAACACGCCCAGGCGGGGCATCGGCCCCAAGATGATTGAAAAGCTAAACGCTTTCCGCACCCCCGGTTCCGGGCTTTTTGAAGCCGCGTCCCGTGCGGCCTCGGAAAAGATAATGTCTCCAAAAATCCACAGGGAACTCTGCGAGCTCATCAGGCTTTTAAAAGATATCGAGCCCATGGCCCCGGACGCCGCCATAAGGGAGGTTATTGCGCGCACCGGATATGAGGAACATCTCAGACAGCACTCAAAAACCTCGGATGAGCATACCTCGCGCATGGAAAATATCGATCAGCTCATTTACGCGGCCTCGGGCTATGAAACCCTGCTTGATTATCTGGAAGAGGCGGCCCTGATCCGGGAAGACAAGGAGGATAAGGATTCGCAGGAAAAAGGGGTCAACCTGGCAACCATCCACGCCAGCAAGGGGCTGGAGTTTCATGCGGTATTTGTCGTGGGCTGTGATGAGAACCTGCTGCCGCACTGGAAATCAAGGGATTCAGAGGCAGAGATACAAGAGGAGCGGCGGCTGATGTATGTTGCAATGACCAGGGCGGAAAAGTTTCTGTTTTTAACAACAGCCGACTACAGAAAAGGGCAGTTTAGCCCTGCAAGCAGGTTTCTCTCAGAGGTGGCCGAATGCCGTCAATAAACCGGTTGCCTCACGGGAATTAGTGCCCGTTCTGTTTTTTGGAAAGCTTGTTTCTCAGCTTTTGTTCGATTTCCTCCTGGACCTTTTTGCGTTTCTGCTGTTGGCTGGTCCTCAGGTCATCGAGTTTTTTGCGCTCGCCTTCCTTTTTTTTGCGGAATTTTTCAAGCTCTTCGGAAATCGAGTTTTCTTCGGGCCGGTCTTCGATGTCTTCGATTCGGAGGTGGTCGTTTACAAAAACCCGGGTTTCACCGGATTTTTCAACTGTTTCTATGATGCCCATGGGTTTTAGCCTTCGGCATATGCGGGCTGTCTCCTCTGTTGAAACCGAAAGTATCCCGGCAACATCTTCAAGTGCGGGCGGACTGTCATTGCGGTGTTCAAGGATGCGCACCGCCGAGACGATCAGATGGGCTTCCATATAAAGGCTGTTTGCTTTCATGGTTTTTTATCCGTAGTCTGCTGTTTTTATAAATCCGGATACTGCGCGGCGTGCGGTCTCCGGATTTTGTCCTATTCAATTTCTTGACACTTTAGATGGAAAATCGTATCATTTTCATCGATTTAGTCAAGGTCATTATCACGTCTGCAACCGGTTACTGGAGGTACTATGAAATATATGGAGGAAGGTATGACGGAAATCATGGATGTCAGGGCAAGAGAAATACTTGATTCACGCGGAAATCCGACAGTTGAGGTTGATGTATTGCTTGAAAGCGGCGCATTCGGGCGCGCTGCGGTTCCTTCCGGCGCCTCCACCGGATCCCGCGAAGCCTTGGAGCTAAGAGATGAGGATTCTTCCCGTTACAGCGGCAAGGGTGTTACCAAAGCCGTGGAGAATGTCAACAACCGTATCGCTCCGGCGCTGATTGGCATGGATGCCGGCGCCCAGTATATTCTTGATTCAATGATGATTGAAATAGACGGCACTGAGAACAAGTCCGGACTGGGGGCAAACGCCATTCTCGGGGTCTCAATGGCCGCGGCCCGTGCTGCATCGGATGCCTATGGAATGCCTCTTTACAGGTATATCGGCGGTTTGGGTGCGCGCAGCATGCCGATACCCATGATGAACATTGTAAACGGCGGGGCTCATGCCGCAAACAGCCTGGACATCCAGGAATTCATGATAGTGCCTGCTGGCGCCGGATCAGCCGCCCAGGCAATCCGTATGGGAGCCGAAACCTTTCAGTGTTTGAAAGGCCTGTTAAAGAAGCGCGGCATGGTCACGGCAGTGGGAGATGAAGGCGGGTTTGCCCCGGATCTTGAATCAAACGAGGCAGCTCTGCAGATTATCATTGAGGCCATAGAAAAAGCGGGATACAGGCCCGGAAAAGACATCGGCCTTGCCATAGATGCGGCTGCAACAGAGTTTTATAAAGACGGCAAATACGTGCTGGCCTCCGAGAGCAGGGGGCTGAGTGCCGCGGAGATGATAGATTACTATGCCGACTTAATCGATCGCTATCCCATATTTTCCATAGAAGACGGGCTTGCCGAGCAGGACTGGGAAAACTGGACCGTGATGACCGAAAAGCTGGGCCGCCATGTCCAGCTGGTAGGAGACGATGTCTTTGTAACCAACCCGAAGATTTTTGCCGAGGGTATTGAAAAGGGCATATGCAATTCCATTCTGGTCAAGCTAAATCAGATAGGCACGGTTTCAGAAACCCTTGATACCATAGAAATGGCAAAGCTTTCCGGGTATACCACAGTGATTTCGCACCGGTCGGGTGAAACCGAGGATCATTTCATATCCGACCTGGTAGTCGGGGTGGCCGGCGGTCAGATCAAGACAGGCTCAATGTCGAGAAGCGACCGGGTGGCAAAGTACAACCAGTTGCTTCGTATCGAAGAAGAGCTGGGAAGCAGCGCAAAAATGGCGCAAAATCCTTTTCTGATATAATGGATAGACCATGTTTCGCTTTGCCGTGACAACAGCTGCGGCCCTGGTCGTTTTTTTCAGCCTGCTTGCACCCGCGGCTGGCTCTGTCCTGCCGGCTCCTTTTATTATTGACAGGATGATAGAAAATCTTAACCTGCCCAAACAGATGCAGGTGAGCCAGGAAGTCCGGATATATCCCGAGTCCGGAAACTTATTGTCAAAAACTTTTGAACAAAAAGTTTATTACAGGCTGCCCGGGGCTTTTCGCTCTGAGATCAGCACACAACACTTGGAACGGATCCATGTTTTCAACCAGGGGGCCTCGGTTACGGTTGCAGACGGAAAGCTGGATAAACAAGGGCTGCCGTGGCACTTATGCTATAAAGATTTTTTTGTTTTTGTCTCCCGGAGAAATATGGTCGATCATTTTGCCGACCTCGGAATAAACATGCACGTTTCAAGCCTGGGCCGGCTTGACAAAAAATTGGTATACGTAATTGGCGCCAGGTATCCGGAGGAAAGGCGCAGGCAGTTATGGATCGGCAAAGAAACTTTTTTCCCGGTACGCTGGATTGTCACGCCGGCAAAAAATGCCGGGCAACCGCCGGGCCGCGAGATACGCTACTCGGGCTGGCGTCAGTCGGAAAATACATGGTATCCGGAAAAAATCGAGTTTTATGAAAACGGCGAAACAATCCAGACCATGGCTGTTGAAAGCATTAAAATTGATCCCTCCCTGCCCGGAGGGCTTTTTGACGTCGATGATCTTCGCAGCTCAGCTTCCGGGAGTTTCGGGGAAAAAAGCTATGAATCGGAGCCTGACGGGCAAATTCGTCAGCAGTTAGAGGAATTTAAAAATATCTACAAATCCGGCTCCGAGTAAAATGCGGGCCGCAGCGGGGGAAATTGTATGCCGGGTAATTCCAAATTCATCTTTGTAACCGGCGGGGTGCTTTCGTCTCTGGGCAAGGGCCTTGCATCCGCCTCCATCGGCGCCCTGCTTGAATGCAGGGGGCTGACTGTAACCCTGGTAAAGCTGGACCCCTACATCAATGTAGATCCGGGCACCATGAATCCGTTTCAGCACGGGGAAGTGTTTGTAACCGACGACGGTGCTGAAACAGATCTGGATCTCGGCCATTATGAGAGGTTTGTAAATGTGCGCCTGGGGCGGGACCACAATTTTACCACCGGAAAGATCTATCATTCCGTGATCGGCAAGGAGCGCCGCGGGGACTATCTCGGCGGCACCGTCCAGGTTATCCCGCATATCACAGACGAGATCAAGGAAAGTATATGGAAGGCCTCCAATGACGCGGATATAGTGATAGTGGAAATCGGCGGCACCATCGGAGATATCGAGAGCCTTCCGTTTCTCGAGGCCATACGCCAGTTCAGGTTTGACGCGGGCAGGGAAAACGTACTTTACGTGCACCTGACGTTTATTCCCTATATAGCGGCCGCAGGAGAGCTTAAAACAAAGCCCACCCAGCACAGTGTCAAGGAGCTTAGAAGCATAGGCATTCAGCCCGACGTGCTCATGTGCCGCACAGACAGGTTTCTTCCAGAGGATATCAAGGCGAAAATCGCGCTTTTCTGCAATGTCAGCAAGGATGCTGTTGTGACGGCCAAGGACGTGGATTGCATCTACGAGTGTCCGCTTGTGTTCCACAGGGAGGGGCTGGATGCCAAGATCCTGGAGGTGTTAAATATCTGGACCGGCTCACCGCGGCTCGAAGAGTGGCAGCAAATGGTCGAGCGCTACAAGTCTCCGAAAGAGTGTGTCACCATCGCTGTGGTGGGAAAGTATACCGATCTGACAGAGTCTTATAAGAGCTTAAATGAAGCCTTGTACCACGGAGGCATAGCAAATGACTCCAAAGTTGAGCTCAAGTTTGTGGATTCGGGCGCGCTGAGCCCGGACAACTGTGCAGATGCACTTTCCGGCGCCCACGGAGTCCTTGTTCCCGGGGGGTTCGGCTCCAGGGGCATAGAGGGAAAGATTGAGGCCATCCGGTATGTCAGGGAAAACAATATTCCGTATTTCGGCATATGCCTGGGCATGCAGCTGGCTGTAATTGAATTTTCCAGAAACGTTGCCGATATCGCGGATGCGCACAGCTCGGAATTCAAGGCAGATACTGCCGCACCGGTGATATATCTGATGACAGAATGGTTCGACGAGCGGACTCAGACGGTACAGAGGCGGGATATCCATTCCGAAAAAGGCGGCACCATGAGGCTCGGTGCCTATCCGTGCCAGTTGATGCACGGCACCAGAGCTTTTGAAGCTTACGGAACCGAACATATTTCCGAGCGGCATCGTCACCGCTATGAATTCAACATGGGATACAGGGAACAGCTCGAGGCCCACGGTCTGGTTTTCAGCGGTTTTTCTCCCAGAGGCGACCTTGTAGAGATTGTGGAATTAAAAGAGCATCCATGGTTTCTGGGTTGTCAGTTCCATCCGGAATTCAAGTCGCGGCCCATGTCAGCGCACCCCCTGTTTTCTCATTTTATCAGGGCGGCGCTGGGGCGGAAAACAAGCGAACAATATTGACAGATCCTTACAATCCTTAGTACCTCCAAAAACCAAGCGATCGGTAACAATCCATGGAACTGCAGTATCCGGAATCGCTTAAGCCAGGTGATCGTATAGGAATGGTCGCCCCTGCAAGCCCGTTTGACAGGGGGCGGTTTTCCCGCAGCATTGAAGTGCTGCGGCGGATAGGATTTGAACCGGTTTTTACGGACCGGATTTTTTATAAAAAAGGATATTTTGCAGGTACTGCCCCCCAGCGCGCCCGGGATATCCACGAATTTTTTGCAGCCCCGGATATCAGGGCGTTATGGGCTGTTCGCGGCGGCTACGGGTCGCTGCGACTGCTGCCTGAACTCGATTATGAGGCCATAGCCCAGACCCCCAAAATTTTTATAGGATGCAGCGACATAAGCGCGCTGCTCATAACCTTTTATTTTAAATGCGGTATTCCTGCGTTCCACGGGCCCATGGCGGTATCCCTTGCAGAGGTTGATACGGATACCATGGAAGGGCTGGTAAGGGCCCTGGGCGGCCATTGCCCCCTTGAGATCAAAGCTCTTCAAGGAAGGGTTATACGTGAAGGGCGGGCAAGCGGACCGGTGCTCGGCGGGAACCTGGCAACCCTGTGTCACCTGCTTGGCACCCCTTATGCTCCCGATTTTACCGGGTGCATCCTTTTTATCGAGGATACAGGCGAGAAGCCTTACCGCATAGACCGGATGTTAACCCAGATGCTGTTTGCCGGATGCTTTGATAATATCGCCGGTCTGGCTGCAGGTACTTTTGAAAGTTGCGGCTCTGCCGGAGAGGTGAACAGGATTTTTGCAGAACTGTTTTCAAAAAGCAGATTTCCGGTGGTCACGGGCTTTCCGGCGGGACACGGAAGTCCGAACATGACACTGCCTCTCGGAGTTCGGGCTACGCTTGACAGTTCTGGTCTTTCTTTGACTTATCAGAAGCGGGCAGTAGGAAAACCGGCTGATATGCAGGGGGACGTCCGGGTATGAACCGGGTTGATGCACTTATGCTTACAGCCGTGGACGACGGGGTGTTTCCCGGTGCTGTTTTGCTGGCGGCCTGTTATGACGAGATCGTTTTCCACAGAGCCTACGGGGTTGTAGACCCTTTCAGTCAAAGGCCTGTTACGTGCGATACCGTATATGATCTGGCATCTTTGACAAAGCCACTGGCAACCGCTGCGGCGCTCATGGATCTGGTTGCAGCCGGCCGCGTTTGTGCGGAGAGCAGGCTTGCAGATATAATTCCCGATTTTGCCGGAACTGATAAAGCCGGCATTAAAATCTGCCAGCTTTTATGCCACAACTCAGGCATGCCTGAGTATCATCCTTATTATCTCAGCCTGAAGCAATTGCCTTTAGAGTATAGAAAACAGGAACTCAGGCGGATGCTTGTAAAAGAGCCCCTGTTGTATTCACCGGAAACGATAACGTGCTACAGCGATCCAGGGTTCATGATCCTGGAATGGATTGTGGAATGCATATCCGGGAAAAGCCTTGACAGATATGTCGGGGAATATATTTATTCTCCCTTGGGGATCAGGGAACTTTTTTTTATGCCGGAAGGTCTCTGCCCGGATTCGGAAACCATGGTCTTTGCTCCTACAGAGGCCACGTCTGCCGGAGCGGAGCTGATCTGCGGCCGTGTCCATGATGAAAATGCAGAAGCGGTAGGCGGAGTAAGCGGGCATGCCGGATTGTTCGGCACGGCCCGGGCGGTTTTTGATCTCGTTTTAGACCTGCTGCTTGCGGCAGCCGGCGGCCCCGAAAACACCGTGTTCTCCGGTCCTGTTGTGAGAAGTTTTTTAAATGTTCCCAAAGGGGCCGAACGCGCTATGGGATTTGATGTTCCCTCCTGCCGGGATTCGAGCAGCGGCCGGTATTTTACGCCGGGCAGCACTTTCGGGCATCTGGGCTTTACCGGTGTTTCGTTCTGGATGGATTTTGCCTCCGGGATCACGGTGGTGCTGCTTTCCAACAGGGTGTGTCCCGGCAGGGAAAATCAAAAGATTCGCACTTTCAGACCCGTTATTCACGATGCGGTGATGGAATACATATGGGGTGTGAAAAATAACTGAAAACTTTGTTTATCTATCCCTTTTACGTGCATTTTCCGCTTGTCATTCTGCTGCGGATTTGATAAGAAATTTAAAATTATCTATACTTGATATAAGGAGGAACGGACTTGTTTTGGGATTCATTGCTCGGGATATTTTCCAGCGATCTGGCGATCGATCTGGGAACGGCCAATACTTTGGTGTTTGTAAAAGGCAAAGGGATCGTTTTAAGTGAGCCGTCCGTGGTGGCGGTTCGTACGGATGAGAGGTCCAAAAATAGAGTGCTAGCCGTTGGGCTTGAAGCCAAAAACATGCTTGGCCGAACCCCGGGCAATATTGTGGCCATACGTCCTATGCATGACGGAGTGATCGCGGATTTCGACGTTACAGAGGCAATGCTCCGGCATTTCATTCATAAAGTGCACAACCGCCGGACTTTTGTACGTCCCAGAATCGTGGTTGCGGTCCCTACCGGCATCACCCCGGTGGAAAAGCGGGCTGTAAAGGAAGCCTCTGAATCCGCAGGTGCAAGAGAAGTCTTTTTGATCGAAGAGCCCATGGCTGCGGCAATAGGCGCCGGAATGCCGATTACCGAG
Source organism: Desulfobacteraceae bacterium (assembly GCA_021737545.1). GTDB lineage: Bacteria > Desulfobacterota > Desulfobacteria > Desulfobacterales > Desulfosalsimonadaceae > Desulfosalsimonas. Next base: position 19,349 of record JAIPDT010000007.1, on the reverse strand, counting down.
CCCACCTGCAACATGGTGGTCGACATTGGCGGAGGAACCACCGAGGTGGCGGTTATCTCTCTTGCCGGTATTGTATACAGCAAATCTATCCGGGTGGCGGGCGACAAGATGGACGCAGCCATTCTCCAGTATATAAAGCGCAAATACAATTTACTTATAGGTGAGCGCGGCGCGGAAATCATCAAAACTACAATAGGCAACGCCTATCCGGATTCTGAAAACTACGAGACCATAGAGGTAAAGGGGCGGGACCTTGTTTCGGGAATTCCCAAGATTCTTGCCATTGATTCAGAAGAAATCCGCGTGGCAATTGCCGAGCAGATCGACGCGATAGTTGAACTTACCAAGATTGCACTGGAGCAGACCCCGCCGGAACTGGCAGCGGACATTGTCGACAGGGGCATTGTTCTAACAGGCGGAGGGGCGCTCTTAAAGAACCTTGACAAGCTGTTAAGAGAAGAGACCGGTCTGCCGATTACCGTAACAGATGATCCGCTTACAACTGTTGCCATAGGGTCGGGCAAAACCCTTAACAGTATTGAGATTTTACGACAGGTAGTCATCGACTGATCCATGTTTTCCAAAAAAACGATGGTGGCGGCCGGGGCGATCATACTGATCGTTCTAAACGGGGTGGTTTTTTCATTCAACTACATCCGCAAGACTTCATTTACTTCAGCTGCGGCCGAAACCGCACTTTTTTTTGTTTCCCCGGTTCAGGGGGCGGTGAGCTCTGGCATTGAATTTAGCCGGGAGGTATGGACTCATTATTTCTACCTCGTGGATGCGGCACAAGAAAATGAGGAGCTTCGCCGGAAATTGGCCCGCGCACGGCAGAAGATCCACGAATGCAATGAAACCAGCAAAGAAAATCGCAGGCTCAAAGAGCTGGTAAGATTCAATTCCGAGTCCGACCTGTCCATGCAGGCGGCCCGCGTTGTGGCAAGAGACTCTTCTCCGTGGTACAGAAGCTTGATTATTGACAAAGGGCGCGCCCATGGCGTGGAAAATGGGTCTCCGGTTGTGGTCCCGGATGGAGTGGTGGGCCGGGTAACAGAGCTCTCGTCTGGCCATGCCAAGGTGGTTTTAATCATCGATCGCAACAGCGCCGTGGATGCCATGGTGCAGCGAACTCGGGCAAGGGGGGTGGTTTTGGGCCTTTCCTCGGGTGACAGATGCAGATTTGATTTTGCCTTAAGAAAACAGGACGTCCGTGTGGAAGATATCATCATAACCTCCGGGCTCGACGGCATCTACCCCAAGGGTTTGCGAGTAGGTCGTGTTTCCAAGGTAATCCGTCGCAACTCCGGAGTTTTTCAGGAAGTGGAAATCATACCGTACGCCGATTTCCACAAGCTCGAAGAAGTCCTTGTGGTATTGAATCCTCCCAATATTGATGATGTATTGAATTGATCCGGTATCTGTTTTATCTGATTCTTGTAATACTTCTGGTGATCATACAGACCAGTATTATTCCTTATATGCCGGAGATTTTGAAATTCTATGATTTCCTGGTTCCCCTTGCGGTCTATTTGAGCCTTTATAAACCTCTAAGTCACGGGCTGCCCGTTTTGATCGCGGCCGGGTTGATCATGGACATGCTTTCCGCCGCCCCGATCGGGATCTATGTTACGAGCTATCTGTGGGTGTTTCTGGCCTTTCGCCGCGTTGCGCGATGGGTCGGAATAAAGGATCATTTGCTGTTTTCCATGCTGGCTGTTATAGGAGTTTTATTTGAGAATTTAATATTCGCCATTGCGGTCATTCCCGCTAACCCCCAGGGATTTTTCACCCTTCAAAGTCTTCAGATCATTCTTATACAGGTGTTCTGGACCGTGATTACGGCTCCTTTTTTGTGGCTGGGGTTTAACTACTGTTTTACAGACCATGGCCGACTGCCGGGCAAATAGATAAGAATCCGTGAATTATCGGTTCCAATAGTCGTATGAAAAACGGCGTTTTACAAAAAATCGACCCAGAATGGTTCAGAAAACGGCTCCTGGTGCTCATGCTGCTTGTTGTGCTGCTGTTTGTCATTCTTGCGGCCAGACTCTTTTATCTGCAGATTTTAAAGGGAGAGCACTACCGGGAACTTTCTTCCAATAATTGTCTTCGCAAACAGCGTATAGAGGCGCTGCGGGGGCTTATATACGATCGAAACGGCCATCTGCTTGTTGACAACCGGCCTTCCTATGACCTGCAAATCATTCCAAACGACCTGCGCCCCATTGAAGAGACGGCACAGAGGCTTTCTCAATTAACGGATTTGAAAGCCGTCGAAATTGAATCTCTTGTAAGAAGCAACAGGGGGCCTTACGGTTATGCTCCTGTAGTGGTTAAAAAGGATATAACCCGGGATTTGATGGCTGTTCTTCTTTCGCACAGCTATGAGCTTCCAGGAGTTACGATCGCCACCGGTGCGCGCAGGAATTATATATATGAGCCGCTGGCCGCCCATCTGATTGGTTATCTGGGAGAGATATCCGAACGGGAGCTTAAATCGAAAAAGTTTCCTCATAAACGAGGCGGAGACATGGTGGGGCGTTTCGGGGCTGAAAAAGCTTTTGAAAATGAGTTAAGCGGGGTGCCGGGAGTCAAGGTCGTGCAGGTAAACGCCACCGGCCGGGTAGTACGCGTTCTGGATAAGCAACCGGCCCAACCCGGGCACAACCTTTTTCTTACGATCGATTTTCAGTTGCAGCAGAAAGCCGAGTCTTTGTTGAACGGAAAAACCGGGGCTATTGTGGCAATGGACCCTGAAAACGGAGACGTGCTTGCAATGGCCAGCAGCCCGGTATTCAGCCAGAACGCATTCATTAACGGATTGTCCGGAAAACAATGGCGCTCGCTTATGACCGACCAAAACCACCCTCTTCGGAACAAAGCGATCCAGGGCGAATACCCTCCGGCCTCGACTTATAAAATAATTACTGCCATGGCCGCGTTAGAAGAAGGCGTGATGAACCGGAATACTACTGTTTACTGTCCGGGGCACTTAAGATTCGGCAACCGCTTGTATAGATGCTGGAAGGATTATGGGCACGGCGAGATGGACATGATTGAGGCAATTGAACAATCCTGCGATGTTTTTTTCTATCAGGCGGGCAAGGCGTTGGGCGTGGACAGGATTGCCCGTTATGCGAAAGGCTCGGGACTTGGGGAAAAAACCGGTATGGTCCTGGCCAATGAAGAAGACGGCCTGATTCCGACAAGCGATTGGAAGCGAAACAAAATCGGGATCCCGTGGCAACCCGGGGAAAACCTTTCTATAGCCATCGGGCAGGGCTACAATCTGGTCACTCCTCTGCAAATGGCCGTGTTGACAGCAGCGGTGGCAAACAACGGGACCGTGTATAAACCGAATATTATGGAAGCTGTTAAATCCGTGAAGGGAGGGCTTGTTGAAAAATCAAGCCCGCAGGCAGCCGGAAAGCTCCCTGTCAGCCAGGAATCTCTTGAAATCATAAAAAAGGGGCTCTATAATGCCGTAAATAATAAACACGGCACGGCTTACTGGTATGCGCGTTCGGAAGAAATCCCTATCAGCGGCAAAACCGGCACCGCACAATTGGTGGGACGCAGGAGCGATGATCTGGCCGAAGGGGAAGAATTTGATAGAAAGCATCTCCCGCATGCATGGTTTGTCGGCTATGCCCCCAGTCACAATCCCAGGATTGCCGTCTCCGTTTTGATTGAGCACGGAGAAGGAGGCGCCTCTGCAGCCGGTCCTGTTGCAAAGGAAATGATGCTCACTTATTTGAACACGGACGAGGAGAAAGGGTCTGCCAAAGAAGCGGATAATCAGGAGTAACAACCCCATGAATACCGGTAACAGAGAAAAAACAGAAGGCAATGGCCGTCCGGAAGGAGAAAAGAGCCATTTTATAAGACAAATAATCGAAGCAGACATTGCCAGCGGCAAATACAGCGGGCGCGTGGTGACAAGGTTTCCCCCGGAGCCGAACGGTTATCTGCACATCGGGCACGCCAAGTCAATCTGCCTGAATTTCGGCCTGGCCCGGCAATATAGAGGAAGATGCCATCTGCGTTTTGACGACACCAATCCAATGAAGGAAAACGTGGAGTATGTGGACTCGATCAAGGAAGACGTGCGATGGCTTGGTTTTGACTGGGATGATCACGAGTATTTTGCTTCCGATTATTTTGATCGGTTATACGAATACGCCCTTGAGCTGATACGCTCCGGCAATGCTTATGTGGACAGCCTCAGTCCTGATCAGATTCGCGAATATCGGGGTACTTTGAGCGAACCTGGAAAAGAAAGCCCGTACCGAAACCGCTCAGTGGAAGAAAGCCTGGAGCTTTTCGAAAAGATGAGACAGGGAGAGTTCGCGGAAGGCGAGTGCGTGCTGCGGGCAAAGATAGACATGTCCTCGCCTAATATCGTCATGCGGGATCCAACTCTTTACAGGATACGCCGCATGTCTCATCACAGGACCGTCGATAAATGGTGCATCTATCCCATGTATGATTTTGCCCATTGTTTGTCGGATTCCATGGAAGGTATTACCCATTCTTTGTGTACGCTGGAGTTTGAAAATAATCGGGAACTCTATGACTGGATACTCGCCAAGTTAGATGTTTATCATCCCCAGCAGATCGAATTTGCCCGTCTCAACCTTTCTAATACGGTTCTCTCCAAGCGCAGGCTGATCCACCTGGTGGAAGGCGGGTATGTCGACGGCTGGGATGATCCCAGAATGCCTACCATATCGGGCTTTAGAAGGCGTGGTTATACCCCGGCTTCAATCCGTGATTTCTGCGAGCGCATAGGTGTGGCAAGGCGAGACAGCATGGTGGATCTTGCCCTCCTCGAACACTGCGTCCGCGAGGATTTAAATAAAAATGCCATGCGGGTAATGGGCGTGCTAAGGCCACTTAAGGTCGTGATCGAAAATTATCCCGAGGATGAAACTGAAACCCTTACCGCAATTAACAACCCCGAAGACCAGAGCATGGGAACGCGCGATGTGCCTTTTTCCAGGGTGATCTACATTGAACGCGGAGATTTCATGGAAGATCCGCCCAAAAAGTTTTTCCGCCTGGCACCGGGTCGGGAGGTCAGACTGCGCTATGCCTATTTTATCCGCTGCACAGACGTTATCCGCGACGAATCGGGCGGGATAGTCGAGCTGCGATGCACCTATGATCCGGAAACCCGAGGCGGCGACGCGCCGGACGGACGCAAAGTCAAGTCGACCCTGCACTGGGTGGCCGCGAGCCATGCAGTGCAGGGTACGGTAAGGCTCTATGATCATCTGTTTACCGTGGAAAATCCCGCGGAAAAAAAGGATGCCATGGCTTTCCTAAACCAGGAGTCCCTGGAAGTGCTCACCGGCTGCATGTTGGAGCCGGAGCTTGAACATGCAGCCGCGGGGCAAAGATACCAGTTTGAGAGGCTGGGCTATTTTTACGCCGATCACAAGGACTCCGCCCCCGGCCGGCCGGTTTTTAACAGGATCGTGACTCTTCGCGATACCTGGGCCAAGATCCAGAAAACACAAAAAAAAATAAGTTGATTTATATTTTTACCAATTCATACTCGCGGCTGCCCAGCCCGAGTTCTTCAGCGTAGACCAGTTGGTGAGCATAGTCGATCCTGGGATATACGCCTCTGAATTTATCTGCACCCGCGTCTGTATGCGAAGAAAGACAGGAACCTGCAAGGGCCGGTTCTTGGTTGACCAAATCCACGCTGGCCTGATCGATCGCCACAGGATCTGTTGAAGCTACAATGCCTATATCCCGGACTATCGGGGCGTCATTGTAGGGCACGCAGTCGCAGGCCGGCGAGACGTGATTGATAAAATTAATATAAAGTGTTTTTCCGGTTTTGTTTTTCAGGACTCCGAGTGTATATTCCATCATTCGTTCCAAAAATTCTCCGCCGGATTTGGCCCACTGGATTTGGATCGCCTCCTGCTGGCAGACCAGGATGCACTCTCCACAACCTATGCACTTTTCGTTGTCTATTTGTGCGATCTCGTCAACGATTTCAATGGCCCCGGAAGCACAGTGTTCCGCACAGTCACCGCATCCTATGCATTTTTTCTTGGTGACCTTGGGGCCGATACCGGAATGCTGCTCCATTTTGCCCCGCCTCGAGGCGCAGCCCATGCCGATATTCTTGAGAGCGCCGCCGAATCCGGACAGTTCATGGCCCTTGAAATGGGCTGCAGAGATTATGGCGTCCGCGCTTATAACTTCGGTCCCCACGTAAACCTCTTTGAATTGCTTTTTGTTGATTTCAACAGCCGTTTCAGTTTTACCTCGCAGGCCGTCGGCTATTACAAGAGGCGCCTCGACCACGGGATGGGCGAACCCGTTGGACACGGCGGTGTTTAAGTGATCAACGGCATTTCCCCGGCTGCCTGCATACAGCGTGTTGGCGTCGGTTAGAAAAGGAACTCCGCCTGATTGTTTTACCATCTCCACTATATGCCGTATATAGACAGGCCGGATAAATGCGGTATTGCCCAACTCTCCGAAATGAAGCTTGAGAGCTACAAGATCGCGCTCTTTAACGCACGAATTAAGTCCTGCATTATCAATTAACCGTCGGAGCTTTTTGACTGTGCTGTCAGTGTAGGTAGCTTTGAAATCGATAAAATATACGGTACTTGTCATTAGTGCCTCCGTTTGTTTTCTTCTTAAGTAGATTAAAGATTAGCTTCCGCCTTGTAGCTGAGCATTTTTCTTTGAAATTTTTTAATATAAAACATGTTGCAGGGCTTGGCAAATTTGCTTGAAATTCCGCTCAAAATACCATAATAATAATAAATTTGAAATCAATGGGAAAGTTATTACGCCAAATGCAAATCATACGGCAGATAATTTATGTTTGATCGTCGGCTTATCCAGTATTTCGACTGGTGGTTGCTGGCGCTTACCCTTATTCTCGGCACCATCGGCATTCTGCTGATATATAGTGCTGTAAATGCGGGTGAGCAGAACCCCCTCGCGGACCTTTATATAAGACAGGCGATCTGGTTTGCCTCGGGCCTTGCCCTGATGGTCATAAGTTTTTTGTTTTCCTATAAGCGGCTTGATCGATGGATTCCGCTGATTTATGGGGGATGTCTGCTGCTTCTGGCCCTTGTTCTTGTGCCGGAGGCGGGTAAAACCATTGGAGGTTCCACCCGCTGGCTGAGCATGGGTCCGGTTACACTCCAGCCCTCGGAACCGGTGAAGTTGGCGGTAATTTTGTTTCTTGCCCGTTATTACGCCCGCCGCTTAAAGTCGGACGGCCTGGTGTTCCGGGACCTTGTCCCGCCTTTGTTTATAGCGGGAATTCCGTTTTTGCTGATAACCATACAGCCGGATCTGGGCACCGCAGGTATAATCGCGCTGGTAGCTACTTCCATGACAATTTTTGTTAAAATCGAGCGCAGAACCTTTTATTCCCTTGCCGTCCTGGTCCTTATTGCTTTGCCGGTAGGCTGGTATATGCTGGAGGATTATCAGAGAATGCGCATTATGATGCTTTTTTTCCCGAATACCGACGCCCTGGGTGCGGGCTACCATATTCTGCAGTCGAAAATCGCTGTCGGCTCAGGGATGCTCTACGGCAAGGGGTATCTGGAGGGAACTCAGAACATTCTTTCCTTTCTGCCCGAGCAGCATACGGATTTCATATTTTCAGTTATTGCCGAAGAATTCGGTTTTGTGGGCTCGATTTTTATGCTGATTCTGTATCTGCTGCTTATATCATTCGGTTTAAATATAGCCTATGTATGCAGGGATCCGTTCGGCACCATACTGGCTGTGGGCATAACCTCAATGATATTCTGGCAGTGCGTCATCAATGTCGGGATGGTGATGGGTGTTATGCCGGTGGTCGGGATGCCCATGCCGTTGTTGAGTTACGGCGGTTCAGCTCTGGTTACGGTGTTGCTGGGGATGGGACTGCTGATGAATATAAGCATGCGGCGGTTTACCGGTTCATAGGGAAAATTGTTAAAAATATTTGACAACACAATAACGCCGGTGCTATGGAGTAGTGCTTAAATCAATCAAATTGCGGTGCATAAACGGTTAGAAGTGTCGAGTATGAATGCGGAGGATTATTCATGATAAGTATTAACGGGTCGCTTTTTATTCAGATGGTCAATTTCATTGTTCTGATCTGGGCGCTGAATTTGGTCCTCTACAGGCCGATAAGAAATATCGTCGCCAGGCGAAGAGAAAAGATGGACGGTTTGGAAGAGGGTATTTCAAAATACGAGCAGGATGCCGTTGAAAAGGAAAGAGAGATTCAATCCGGCATAAAAAAGGCCCGGGAAAAGGGCCAGAAGGAAAAAGAGGCCATCGAAGAAGAGGCCCGGGAGCAGGAACGCCGCAAGGTTGAGCAGATCCATGAAAAAGCCAAGGCGGATTTGGACGAAATGCGCAAAAAGGTGGTCAGTGAAACCGAGTCGGTGAGAAAATCCCTGGAGCCACAGATCGATCAGTTCGCGGACCAAATAAGTGAAAAGATGCTCGGGAGGGCGGTCGAATGATTTCAAACAGGTACAAAGCCCCCAATCTGCTGGTTACTTTTTTGTTTGTAGGAGTTTTGTTTTTGATTGCCGCCGGGATGGTATTTGCCGCAAGCGGCGGAGGACACGGCGAGGAGGGCGGCGGCTGGGCCGTTACCGACACCTACCGGGTAATAAATTTCGTAGTGCTTGTCGGCATCCTTATTTATTTTCTCAGAACCCCGGTAAAACAGTTTTTCAGCGACCGTGTAAGAGTAATCCGTGAGCAGTTGGAAGATCTTGAAAGCCAAAAACAGGAAGCCGAAAAGAAGCTCGAGGAATACAATGAGCGGCTTGCCGCGTTGAGTCAGGAATCTGAAAATATTATCGAGCAGTACCGCAGGCAAGGGGAGAATCTTAGAGACAAAATAATGAAGGAAGCAGAGTCTGCTGCGAAAAAATTAGAAGACCAGGCCCGGAAAAATATCGAGCATGAGTTTGCCCAGGCCAAGTTAAAGCTTGAAACAGAGGTGTTTGACAAGGCCGTTGAAAAGGCGGAGCAAAAATTAAAACGGGTAATAACAGACAACGACCAGGAGAAACTTGTAAAGGAATATCTAGATAAGGTGGTGACAAAGTGAGAAGCTCAGCAATTGCAAGACGCTATGCAAAAGCCCTGATCCTTATCGGCAAACAGGACGGACAGGCTGAAAAATACCGGGAAGAATTCCGGGGTTTTATCGATCTGTTCGATGCCCAGCCAGCCTTTGAGCAGACCGTAACCAATCCGCTTTATGACATGGAAAAGCGCAAAAACCTTTTGGACACGGTCCTTGAGCGGCTTGAAATTTCCAATGTAATGAAATCCTTTTTGGTGTTGCTGTTTAAGAAAAAGCGTTTCGCGTATATCAGAGACATAAATTATCATTATAATAAACTTGCAGATGAGCTCAAGGGTATTGTTCGGGCGGAGCTGGTCTCAGCAGCCGAGCTTTCCCCGGATGCATTTGAACAGATCCGCCAATCGCTTTCGAAAATGACGGGCAGGGACGTGGTCCTTGAGTCAAAACAGGATTCGGAACTAATTGGCGGGGTTGTTACGAAAATAGGAGATCTTGTGTTGGATGGCAGTATCCGGACACAATTGAAAAATATGCGTGAATCTTTAAAAAGGGGTGAGAGTGTCTAATGGAAATAAAAGCCGAAGAAATCAGCCAGATTATTAAGGATCAGATTCAAGAGTTTGACAAAAAGGTCGAGCTTAGCGAAACCGGGATCATCCTTTCGGTTGGTGACGGTATCGCCCGCGTTTACGGTCTTGAAAAGGTTCAGGCCCTGGAGTTGGTGGAATTTCCCAACGGTGTTCTCGGCCTGGCAATGAACCTTGAGGAAGACAATGTCGGTGTCGCTATTATGGGGGAGGACACCGATATCAAGGAAGGCGATATTGTCAAGAGGACCGGTCGGATTGCTCAGGTTCCTGTAGGTGATGCGGTTATGGGCCGTGTACTTTCGGCCGTGGGCGAACCGGTGGACGGCAAGGGTCCTGTCGAAGCAGAGGACTACCGCCGTATTGAAATGGTCGCCCCCGGGGTTATTGACAGAAAAAGCGTGCATGAATCATTGTATACCGGTCTGAAAGCTATTGACGCCATGACGCCGGTTGGCCGCGGGCAGCGCGAATTGATTATTGGCGACCGCCAGATAGGAAAAACCGCTGTAGGAATCGATGCCATCCTCGCCCAGAAAGGGCGTGATGTGCGTTGTATTTATGTGGCCACCGGCCAGAAGCGGTCCACTGTCGCCCAGGTGGTTGCAACCCTTGAAAAACACGGGGCGCTGGAGTATACAACAGTTATCTCCGCGTGTGCAAGCGACCCTGCGACCCTGCAATATATCTCGCCGTACGCAGGGTGCGCTATCGGGGAATACTTCCGGGATAACGGCAAACATGCCCTTATCGTCTACGACGATCTTTCAAAACAGGCGGCCGCATATCGCCAGGTATCGCTGCTGATGCGCCGTCCGCCCGGACGCGAGGCCTATCCCGGCGACATTTTCTATAACCACTCCCGCCTGCTGGAACGGGCCGCCAAGCTAAACGATGAACTCGGTGCAGGTTCCCTTACCGCACTGCCGATCATTGAGACCCAGGCCGGAGACGTTTCTGCTTATATTCCCACGAACGTGATTTCCATTACAGACGGGCAGATCTACCTTGAGCCCGGCTTGTTTTTTGCAGGTGTGCGCCCGGCCATCAATGTCGGCCTTTCTGTCTCCCGGGTCGGCGGTGCAGCGCAGGAAAAGGCAATGAAGCAGGTTGCAGGCACGCTTCGTCTGGATCTTGCCCAGTATCGCGAGCTTGAATCCTTTGCCGCTTTCGGCTCGGATCTTGACGCTGCCACTCAGAAGCAGTTGCTGCGAGGCGAGCGTCTGGTTGAGATTTTAAAACAACCCCAGTATCAGCCGCTGCCGCTGGAAAAACAGGTTGTTATTCTTTATGCCGGCACAAAGGGATACCTGGACGATCTTCCCACCACCGAGCTGGCCAAGTATGAAGCAGGGCTCTATGAGTTCATCGAAACCCGTCATCCGGAAATTTTTTCCGAGATTGCTGAAAAACGGGAAATCACCGATGACCTGGACCAGAAAATGATACAGGCCTACAAGGAATACGGCGAGGAATTCAAGGCCACACTTGCGTAGCCGGGATCGTGTAACCGGAACCATAAGCGAATAAGGTGAGTCGATATATGGCATCCTTAAAAGAAGTAAAATCCAAGATAAACGGCGTTAAAAAGACCAAGCAGATTACCAGGGCCATGAATATGGTCGCTTCATCAAAATTGCGAGGCGCGCAGGCGGCCATGACAGCCTTTCATCCATATGCTGAAAAATTTGCAGAGGTGCTTGGCAATATCGCCGGAAGAACCGGGGACGAGACCAGTCCTTTGCTTGTTGCCCGCGAGGAGGTTAAAAACATACATGTTGTTCTTCTGACTTCCGATCGCGGCCTTTGCGGCGGGTTTAACACAAAGCTCATCGAAACCGCCGAAGAATTTATACAGGATAAGATTAAAACGGGTATTGATATATCCTTTACCAATTTCGGCAAAAAAGGCCGCGATTGGTGCCGCAAGGAAAAGTTAACCAGAGTGGATGAATACCTTGGTGTTGTAGGAGGTAAGTTCGGGTTTAATGTCGCTTCCGCGGCCGCGCAAAAATTGATAAACGGATTTTTGGACGAGGAATACGATGAGGTGCATATCGTGTTTTCCAGGTTTTTGAGCATGGCCAGCCAACCGCCGGTGGTTCAGCAGCTTTTGCCTGTACCTGTAACGGAAGCTGCGGGAAAAATCCAGGAGGAGGAAAAAGAAGAGAAAAAAGGCTACATGCCGGAGCATATTTGCGAGCCTTCTCCCGAGGAACTGCTAAACGCAATGCTGCCCCGCAACGTAGCAATCCAGCTTTACAATGCACTGCTCGAAACTTCGACCAGTGAGCATGCTTCCCGTATGCGGGCAATGGACAATGCCACCAAGGCATGTGATGACATGATTGAAAGTCTGACCCTGGCATATAACAAGGCCCGGCAGCAGGCTATTACAATGGAGCTTATGGATATCGTCGGTGGCGCCGAAGCCCTTCGGGGATAATCCGCATAGTCAATTCTGCGCTTTATAAATAGGAGGTCTATTCATGGCAGAGAATATGGGTAAGATTACACAGGTAATGGGGCCTGTGGTTGACGTGGAGTTTGAACAGGGCAAACTGCCCGAAATTTTAACGGCCCTCTTGATTTCAAACCCCGCCATCAATGATCAGGAAGACAACCTGGTTGTCGAAGTCGCTCAGCACCTTGGCGACAATGTGGTACGCACGGTCGCAATGGACATTACCGACGGCCTGGTCCGGGGAATGCCGGTCAAGGATACCGGAAACCCCATTATGGTGCCCGTTGGCGAATCTGCCCTTGGGCGAGTGTTAAACGTTGTCGGCCGTCCGGTGGATGGACTGGGCGATGTGAGTCACGAGCACATGGCTCCGATCCACAGGGAAGCACCGTTGTTGACCGAGCAGGATGTCTCCGTGCAGGTACTGGAAACGGGTGTAAAGGTCATTGACCTGCTGGTGCCCTTTCCCCGTGGCGGAAAGATGGGACTGTTTGGAGGTGCAGGCGTTGGCAAGACAGTTATCATGATGGAAATGATTAACAACATTGCCATGCACCATGGGGGTATTTCCGTGTTCGCAGGCGTCGGGGAAAGAACCCGCGAAGGCAACGACCTGTATCACGAAATGAAGGATTCCGGCGTTCTGCCCAAGGCTGCTCTGGTATACGGACAGATGACAGAGCCACCCGGCGCCCGCATGCGGGTTGCGCTGTCGGCACTGACCAGTGCGGAATACTTCCGGGACGAAGAGGGCCAGGACGTCTTGCTGTTTATCGACAACATTTTCCGGTTTACACAGGCCGGACAGGAAGTCTCCTCCCTGCTCGGACGGATGCCCTCTGCAGTCGGTTACCAGCCGACCCTGGCTGTTGAGCTTGGTGAACTCCAGGAACGAATCACCTCCACGGACAAGGGTTCGATTACAGCCGTGCAGTGCGTGTATGTGCCTGCAGACGACCTGACCGACCCGGCGCCTGCAACCACTTTTGCCCATCTTGACGGCACTGTGGTTTTGTCCAGGCAGATTGCGGAGCTAGGTATTTATCCTGCTGTTGATCCGCTGGATTCAACATCCCGGATTCTTGACTCCAACTTCATCGGCGAGGAACATTACAACGTGGCCCGCGAGGTACAGACGATTCTGCAGCGCTACAAGGACCTCCAGGACATTATCGCAATTCTTGGTATGGAGGAACTCTCGGACGAGGATAAGATCACTGTTGCCCGGGCGCGCAAAATCCAGAGGTTTCTGTCCCAGCCCTTCCATGTGGCTGAAACTTTTACCGGTCTGAAAGGGGCTTTTGTAAAAATTGAAGATACAATCCGCGCCTTCCGGGAAATTTGCGAAGGCAAGCATGATGATTTGCCCGAACAGGCTTTCTATATGGTAGGGACAATTGATGAGGCGGTGGAAAAAGCTGAAAGAATGGCTTCTTCATCATAAGCTTTAAGGGGACTTCGCATGGCTGATAATATAAAAATTGAAATAGTGACTCCGGAAAGATACGTGATCAGCGAATCCGCTCAGATCGTCATGGCGCCCGGCACTCTCGGCGAGTTCGGCGTACTGCCGGGACATACTCCGTTTTTGACATCGCTTGAAATCGGAAAAGTTCGTTACAAGGACGCAGGAGGACACGAGCGGATCGTTTTCGTTAGCGGAGGTTTTGCCGAAGCTTTGCCTGACAAAGTAACCATTCTTGCAGAATCCGCGGAGCGCATGGAAGAGATCGATTATGAAAGAGCCAAGGCTGCATATGAACGGGCCCGGGAGCGACTGGAGAGCCGCAAGGAAAATGTGGATTATGCAAGAGCTCAAGCAGCGTTTTACCGTGCGGCGGCGAGGATAAAGATTACCGATAGCGGCGGAACACTGCACTGATTAAGATTCGGCATCCGAAACCCGGAAAATTTAACCAATTTTTCCGGGGTGTGGTTAAGAAATTCCAAAAAGGGCAAATCAATGTGATTGATTTGCCCTTTTTGGCATCTTGGGGACTTATATGGAAACAGAACTCCTAAAGGAGCCGGTTGCCGTGATCATTCTGGCGGCCGGAAAAGGCACACGAATGAAATCGGATAGGGCAAAGGTTCTCCATCCCGTGGCCGGGAGACCCATGATCCTTTATGTAATAGATGCGGCAGTGCGGATTGCAGATAAAGATGTCGTGGTAGTGATCGGAACACAGTCAGAAGAGGTGAGACCCTTGGTCTCGGCTCATGCTGATGTTGATTTTGTCGTTCAGCAGCATCAGTTAGGTACCGGACATGCGGCTATGTGCGCACTTCCGGCCCTTCGGGAGTATGTGGAGCACGTGGTTATATTGTGCGGCGATGTGCCGCTCATTACAACCGAAACCCTTAACCGCCTGATCCATGCTCATATTCGGGCAAACCCGGCTGTTACCGTTTTGGGGGCCAGAATAGAAGATCCGACCGGATACGGCCGGATCAAGCATAATAAAGAGGGTTCTGTTGAACGGATTATTGAGGAAGCCGACGCCTCGGATGAAGAAAAAAGAATAAATACTGTAAATACAGGTATTTATTGTGTAAGCAAAGAGTTTTTGGAAGCCGCGCTCTCCATGGTCGATACAAACAATGCCCAGAATGAGATGTATCTGACCGACATCGTGGGCATTGCGGCAGAGGCGGAACAAAAAATCGGGTTGGTGCTTTGCCGGGACAACAACGAGATGCGCGGCGTAAACACCAAAAAGGACCTTGAAAGGGTGGAGGCTATAATACGTTGCAATGAAAAGCCTTGACTTTCTTTACGGTGAATTTTATATACAAAAAATGAGGTGAAACAGTGGAAACAGATGAAGTGATGCTTCAGCTAGACAACCTTGTGGAAAAGGTTGATGGTTTAATTAAACGATGTCAAAACCTTGAACGGGAGAATGCGGATTTAACCGACAGGGTAAAGCAGTTGGAATCGGAACTGGAGCAAAAGGCGGAAACCGAGAACCAGTTTTCAACGCAGAAAGCTCAGATCCGATCCAAGATCGACAATCTGATTGCCAAGCTTGACAGTATAACGGAAAATGGAGCCGCCGAAGAATAAAAATCAGCAAAGGAAAATTTGCATCCAGTGGAACGGATAATTACTATAGAATTATTGGGGGAACATTTTAAATTCAAGGTTGACCATGACAGCCGGGTAGATACCAACGAGGTCGTAGATCGGCTCGTCAACGAGGTCAACCGGGCGGCTTCCGGATTTCCGTTACATGCGCAGAAGGCTAACAAGCTTGCGATTGTAGTATCTGCGGCGTTAAATATTGCCAGGCAGAATGTTGATTTAAGCATATGCCACGGAGAATTCGTAAATTCCGTGGCCACGCGTGCTGCCCGGATGGATCGGATGATTGCTTCGAGTTCATGTTACTGATGCCCTGTAAAGAATCTGCTGGCCCAAAGGATGGTTCACGGCGGAAGAAGCGGATAAAACAAACTTCCCCTGCTGTGTGCGTGATTGAACAGTGCCCCTTGACCCAACACTTAAATAAAAAGGGAGCCTTCACTGGTTTTGGTGTGCAAGTTCCGCACGTACGGAAAAGCCTAAAGAAGCCATAAGGCGCCCACTTTGACGAGCCTGGTTCAAGGCTTTTTCAACACGGCGCAGCGGGGGCTTATTTGGCCGGATTATAAATTCGCCGCAGTGTGCCTGCTTATTTATCAGATGCCCGGCAAATCAATGAGATATCAATTCGAGCTGAGGCATCACGATATCCTTCCTGACTGACCACCTCTTTTCGTTTTATTTTATCGACTTGCTGCATGCACAAGTAAAAACACCCCGGGACCCTTTGCAAAGAAGTCAGGGCCGCCGCAGGGCATTACCTTCAGGGGGGCAATGATGGACGGAACATATATTTTAACATATATCCTACTGATTGTCCTCGGAATCGGGATCGGGCTTGCCCTTTCATATCTGGTACGCCACCGGCTTGCCGGCCAGAAGATCCAGGATGCCGAGGAAAAAGCAAAAATGATTGTGGATTCCGCCCAGCGCAAGGCGGATTCTCTTGTCAAGGAAGCCGAGCTTGAAGCCAAGGATCGGCTTTTCAAGATGAAAAGCGACTTTGAGGCTGAAACTGCGGAATCGCGCGATGAATTAAAAAAGATGGAAAAGCGCCTGCTTTCCAAGGAAGAAAATCTTGATAAGAAAAATGAACAGATCGAGAATCAGGCAAAAGAAAATGCACGCAAAGAACGCGAACTCCAGGATCGCGAATCTGGGATAGCAAAAAAGGAAAAATATTACAATCAGCTAATCGAGGAGCAGAAAAGCCAGCTTGAATCCATTTCCGGCATGACTGCGGATGCGGCAAAGGAGCTGCTGATGCAGTCCATGGAAAACGAAGCCAGGCACGACAGCGCCAAGATGGTCAAGAGGATTGTTGCAGAAGCCAAGGAGAACGCGGACAAGGAAGCCAAAAAGATCATGGCCACGGCTATTCAGAGATATGCCGGGGATTTTGTCGCAGAGCGCACGGTTTCTGTCGTGCAGCTGCCTGATGATGAAATGAAAGGCAGAATTATCGGCAGGGAAGGCCGAAATATACGGGCACTGGAGGCGGCCACAGGGATAGATTTGATCATCGACGATACGCCCGAGGCGGTGATTCTATCCGGCTTTAATCCGGTTCGCCGCGAGGTTGCAAGGCTTTCGTTGTTACGGCTCATTGAAGACGGCCGAATTCATCCGGCCAGGATCGAAGACGTTGTCAAAAAGATCGACCAGGAAGTGGAGACCGCAATAAAGGAGGCCGGCAATCAGGCAGCATTTGATCTGGGCGTACACGGCATAAGCAACGAGCTGATCAAGTATATTGGGAGGCTGAAGTTCCGTACCAGTTATGCCCAGAATGTTTTGCAGCATTCCGTTGAAGTCGGCTTTCTGTGCGGAGCCATGGCAGGAGAGCTCGGACTGGATGTCAAGCTTGCCAAGCGCATGGGGTTGCTCCATGATATCGGCAAAGCTATTGATCATGAGGTTGACGGTTCTCATGCTGAAATCGGCGCGCGGCTTGCCAAAAAGCACGACGAGTCGTCACAGGTGGTTCAGGCTATTGCCGCCCACCATGAAGGAGTCACTCCTGAGTCGATCTATGATCTTTTAGTCCAGGCCGCAGACAGCCTGTCAGGCGCCCGTCCGGGTGCAAGAAAGGAGCTGCTTGAAAATTATATCAAACGACTGGAAGACCTGGAAGCCATAGCCAGAGATGCCAAGGGGGTAGCCAATGCATATGCCATACAGGCCGGCCGCGAGCTTAGGGTTATTGTTGAAGGCGGGAAAATGTCTGATGATGATTCCGTTATCGTGAGCAAGGACATAGCCAAAAAGATAGAAGAAAATCTGACCTTTCCGGGACAAATAAAGGTCACGGTGATCAGGGAAACACGTGCAGTGGAATACGCAAACAAATAGTGGAAACAGGCGTTATGAATGTGATCGACATACTTGAGCAGAGGGGATTTGTAGATGCAACCACTCATGACGAGGAACTGCGCCGGCTTGTCGAAAACCGGTATCCTGTGACCTGTTACGTAGGTTTTGATCCCACCGCACCAAGCCTTCATGTTGGGCATCTGCTGCCGGTTATGGCGCTTTCGCATATGCAGAGGTGCGGTCATCAGCCCATTGCCCTGGTAGGGGGCGGGACCGGCTTAGTCGGCGATCCAAGCGGAAAGACCGAAATGCGTCAATTGCTGACTCTGGAAATGGTTGAGGAAAATGCAAAGGGCATTAAATCCCAGCTTTCGCGTTTTATTGATTTTGACTCCGGCAATGCAAAGCTGCTCAATAATGCGGACTGGCTGGTGGGGTTGAAGTATATTGATTTTTTAAGGGATATCGGCCGGTATTTTTCAGTAAACCGTATGATAAAGGCCGAAAGCTATCGGGTGCGTTTGGAATCCGAGGAAGGGCTCAATTTTATCGAGTTCAACTACATGCTGCTGCAAGCCTATGATTTTTTAAATTTATATGATTTGCATGGCTGCCGCCTGCAGATGGGCGGCACCGATCAGTGGGGAAACATTGTGGCAGGCATAGATTTGATCCGCAGGATGCGCCAGGTAGAGACCTATGGACTTACAATTCCTTTGGTGACTACCAGCAGCGGGGCCAAAATGGGCAAAACCGCTCAAGGAGCTGTATGGCTTGATCCTGAGCGCACCAGTCCGTACGATTATTACCAGTACTGGGTCAATACGGATGACAGGGATGTGGTGCGTTTTTTATCGCTTTTTACCTTTCTTCCTTTCCAGGAGATTCAAGCAGTAGAAAAACTGCGGGATGCCGAGTTAAACAATGCCAAGGCAGTACTGGCCTATGAGGCCACAAAACTGGCCCACGGCTCCCGGGAGGCAAAAAAGGCCCATACTGCTGCTGCAAGCATGTTCGGACAGCGCAGTATACCCGATACTCTTTTGCCGGCAAGTGACATTCCAAGAAAAGCCGGGCAGGACAAGGATGCAGACGTGCCTGCTTCCGAGATCGAAAAATTCGAACTTGAAGCCGGAATCCCGGTTTTCAAACTCTATCAGAGCGTTGGGCTGACCGAATCTGCAAGCGCCGCCCGCCGTCTGATCAAGCAGGGAGGCGCATACATCAACGGCAGACGTGTTGAAGATCAGGATTATCTTGTAACACCGGCTGATTTTTACGACAGTGAGCTCGTACTGCGTGCAGGAAAGAAAAAATATTATAAAATCAGGATGAAAAAATAAAAACTGAAAAAAATGAAATTTTATCTTGACAGGGGCTTTAGGTTTAGATAAAAAGGTTTTTTTCAATTTGAACGAAATAGTCTTTACCACTGGGCAAAAAAATAATAATTAATCCTTGACTGGAACAGGAAGTTGATTATAATATAAAAATACAGATGCAGAACAGAACCTGATTCCGGTTGATACATCTTTCCTTTGATCGATAAAACATTTCGATCTCAGTAAGTGTGAACACCTGAGCGATCTTTCCCAAAAAACAAATAAGACTTTGGGTCTTGTTGTTTAATACAGAGGAACAATAGTTCCCTCTGAATAGATCCTTGATCTTTGAAAACTAAATAGTGGCGATAAGCGGGCCGAGACAATTTTACAGCTTAAGGTATAGAGATATACGGTTTAAGTGGAGAGTTTGATCCTGGCTCAGAATGAACGCTGGCGGCGTGCTTAACACATGCAA
>JAIPDT010000105.1 GCA_021737545.1 Desulfobacteraceae bacterium | reverse complement strand
TGTTCCTGGGTGCTGCGCAGTGTGCGCTCCATTTCAATTCGTTCTGTCATGTCCACAAAAGAGCCTACTGTTGCCACCTCGTTGCCCTCGTCGTCGTATATCATGGCTGCAGACAGGGACCCATCGATAACCTGGCCATCACGGCGGACATAGAGCATGGGGTGGGCTCGCAGAAGTCCTACCCCTCCGTGTTCGGGGCTTCGGATCATTTTCATGATCCTGTGGGCAAGCCCCTCGGGGTAAATCTTGGTGATATGCATCTTCCCGATCGTCTCTGATGCCGGATACCCCAGGGTTTCTTCAGCGGCCCTGTTCCATATAAAGATGTTGCCCTTAAGGTCCGCGGCCATAATGGGACTGGGCGAGCTCTGGATGATTTTATTCATAAAATCGTGGGCTTCCCGGAGCTTTTTCTCCATCATGTAACGCTCGGTCTGGTCCACGGTGATACCTTCGTAGCCAAGCACATTGCCCTGGTGATCGTATCTGACATGGCTGGTGAGCAAAACCGTGAGGGGAGTGCCGTTTTTTCTTTTGAACTCCACCTCGTAGTCCACAACCCTGCCGTCGCGTTCGATCATTTCCTGGAATTTGCGCCGGTCCGAGGGACGCACGTAAAGGTCACGCGTAATATCAATATTTAAAAGCTCTTCCTTGCTTGAATAGCCCATCATCTGGATAAAGGCCTGGTTGGCATCAAGGAACCTGCCTTCCTTGCTGCTTATATAGACGCCCACCCCCACATGTTCGAAAAGATTCTGATATTTTTCCTCTGATGCCGTAAGTTTGGCCTCGCGCTGTTTTCGTTCGGTAATATCTCTGAATATGCACAGTTTTGAAATTGATCCGTCGGGGTTTTTCAGGGGCAGTTCGGTCAGGGCGAAGGTTTTTTCAGCACTCGGCACGTAGAGCTCCCAGTGAAGCCGGTTCCCCTTGAACACTTCCGGTGCGCGGCACCACGGACACAAAGTCTCGCTGTTGTTTAACAGTCTGTGACATTTCCCGCCGGTGCCTTCACCGAAAAGCTTTATCATCCGGTGGTTCATGTATTCCACTGTATAGTTCTGATCAATAACGTAGATGCCGTCCTCTATGGTTTCGAGGATGGCATTGAGCATGAGTTTTTCTTTGTCCATGATGTTTTCCCGGCGAGGATTGGGTATATAGATAAATGCTTCTTATATTTAAAATATATGAGGGTTGTATCCAAAGTCAATACGCAAAGGAATAAACTGTGGTCAGTGGACAGTGTCAGTGGTCAGTGGTCAGTGGTTAGTGAACTGTGATGTGATTGTTATTGTGTTGTGGTGATTTGCAACTGCGGCATCAAAGTAGGGGTTCAAGCATGTAACTGCTTTCTACGGCGCTGATCGGGGGAATAGGGGGGGCAGACTTGAAATCTGCCCCCGGCTATTTTTAGGCGTGAATGGCTCCTGCCATAAGATCTCCGACCAACTTGTTAAACCGAGAAGGGTTGTCTACCTTGCCGCCTTCGGCGATTACCGCCAGGTCGTAGAGCAGTTGACTGTAGTCCTTAAGCGAGTCGTCATCCGGGTTGTTTTCATGAATTTGGCGGATTTTTTCCATGACCGGATGCTCTGTGTTGAGTTCAAGTATCCGCTTGGTTTCAGGCACGGTCTGGCCGGAAGCCTTAAGCAGTTTTTCCATGTAAGCGCTTATGTCGGAGGCTTCGCCCGAGAGACAGGAGACCGAGTTTTTTAAATGTGATGAGGGCTTGACAGTCTTGACCTTGTCTTCTATGTTCGCCTGGATCTTTTGGAAAAGATCCGAGTAGGTTTCGGAGTCTTTTTCCTCTTCCCCTTCGATTTCCAGGTCGCCTTTTTCCGCGCTTTTAAGGGGCTTGCCCTCAAATTCGGTTACGGTCTGGACAACGAATTCATCCACCGGGTCGGTCATCAAAAGGACCTCGTAGTCCTTTTCCTTGAGCGCTTCCAAATGAGGACTGTTTAGCATGGCGCTTATATTGTCGCCCGTAATGTAGTAAATGTTGTTTTGGTCAGGCTTCATGTCTTTTACGTAGTCGGTAAGAGATCGCCATTTGTCTTCGGATCTGGTTGTTTTGTAGCGGATCAGGCGAGTGAGACGGTCCCGGTTTTCCCAGTCCGAGTGAATGCCTTCTTTTAGCACAGCTCCGAATTGGTCGTAGAACTGCCCGTATTTTTCATCATCCATCTGCTCCAGTTTTTCCAGTATCTTTTTTATGAGATTCTTGCGGATATTCTGTACGAGCGCATCCTTTTGGAGCATTTCGCGGCTGATGTTCAGGTTCAGGTCCGGAGCGTCCACCACCCCGCGTATAAACCGCAGGTATTCGGGCAAAAGCTCCTTGCAGTTCTCCACGATAAAAACCCGCCTGCTGTATAGCTGCACCCCGTGCTGGCGTTCGGGATGAAACAGGTCAAGCGGGGCCTGGGACGGAATATAGAGCAGGGCGGTGTATTCGGTAAACCCTTCGAGCTTGATGTGCATGCAGTCAAGCGGTGGGTTCCAGTCGTGGCTTATGTGGGAGTAAAAATCATTGTATTCTTCCTCGGTGATTTCGTTTTTGTTTTTGGTCCAGATGGCTTTCATGGAGTTAAGGGTTTCCTCCCGGACCACCTTTTTCTTTTCCCCGCCTTCGACCGGCTGACCCTGTTCGTCTGTTTCCTCTTCCTCGCGTTCGACATCCATGACAACAGGATAGCTGACAAAGTCGGAGTGGCGTTTTATAACCCGCCGGATGGCCCACTCATCAGTAAAATCCTCTTCTTCCTGGACTTTGGGGGAAAGCTTGAGGATTACCTCCGTACCCCTTCCCGGTTTTTCGGTCTCTTCAATTGTATAGGAGCCGTCTCCGGCAGACTCCCACCTGGTTGCGGTTTTTTCGCCCGCAGCCCGGGTGAGAACCGTTACCTCGTCTGCTACTATAAAGGAACTGTAAAATCCAACTCCGAACTGACCGATAAGCTCCGGGGTAAGGACATCTTCTTTTTTCGATTTTTCCAGGGCTTCCAGAAATGCGGCAGTGCCGCTTTTGGCGATTGTGCCCAGATTTTCCTTGACCTCTTCTCTGGTCATGCCGATACCGTTATCCGATACGGTCAGAGTGCGGTTTTCTTTATCGGGTATAATCTTGATCTTGTACTCAGTGTCATCCCCGAGAATATCCGGGTCGGTCTGGGCCTTGAAACTGATTTTGTCAATGGCGTCAGAGGCGTTGGAAATAAGTTCACGTAAAAAAATCTCCTTGTTGGAATACAGGGAATTGATGATAATGTTTAGAAGCTGTTTTACTTCGGTCTGAAATTCGTAGGTTTCGGTTTTTGGTGTCATGGCCTACTCCTGTTTATGTTATGTTCGTATTTATTAAGAGTTTACAATCCGGATTCAGGGGCAAGATGCTGTAAAGCAATATTTATTTGTCCATATAATTAGGCTTGTTTTAAATTTGTCAACCCATGATCCAGCTATATGAAAATATGCCGGACGACGCGGCCGATCTTTGCGGACTGATCCTCAAGGCCTCCAACATACCTTTCCGGGTCAGGAGTGACGGCCGCGGTTGGGGCGTATGGGTTCAGCCGCGCGATTACAGGCGTGCTCGGAATGCCGTGGAGCATTATTTTCGGGAAAACCGCGGTTCAGGCCCTGAAACCGATCTGCCGGCAGCGGTTCAGGACCATGGATACGCCGGAATATGGGCGGCCGCTTTGATTGCTGTGGTATATGCCGCAGTGGCACGTACCGGCGCTATGCAAACAGTGTGGTCTGATTTCGGGGCTTCGGCCGGAAGTATTATGGACGGCGAAGTATACCGGATTGTGACCGCCCTTTTCCTGCATGCAGATTCGGCTCATTTGTTGGGAAACATGGTCGGGCTTGCAGTGTTTGCAACCGCTGTATGCCATGTGGCGGGGTGGGGGGCGGGGATTTTTATGGTCCTGTTTGCAGGGGCTGCCGGCAACCTTGTAAATGCCAGTATTTATGAAACCGGGCATCTTTCAATAGGGGCCTCCACGGCCGTTTTCGGTGCTGTCGGGATTTTGTCCGGATACCAGTTTTTCCGTAAACGCAAAAGTTCACGTCAAAGGGGGGGTGCCTGGCTGCCGCTTGCCTGTGGACTGGCGCTTCTGGGGTTTCTGGGCACCGGCGAGCACGTGGATCTGACAGCCCATCTGTTCGGATTTATGGTTGGTATTCTTGCCGGAATCGGATATGCCTTGGCAAATAAAACCATTGGCCCCTTTGGCCAGAGGGTCTGCCTGGGTATGGCTGCTGCGGTTCTGCTGGGCGCCTGGGCGGCCGGGGCGTGGATACAGTATTAAAACGAGTTTAAAAAGGAGCCCAAAATGGAGGCGATTGCTGATCTGCTTTTTGAAGCCAAGATATTAAAGGATATTCCGAGGTCCGGGTTCGCTTTTCTGGGCGCCGGTCGGGAGTCGGTGGCAGAGCACAGCTTTGCCGCCGCTTTTATCGGATATGTTATGTCTCAAATGGAACCCGGTGCAGACTCTCAAAGGCTGGTTACAATGTGTCTGCTCCATGATCTGCCCGAGGCCCGGATCGGAGATTTGAATTATGTGCAGAAAAAATATGTTGTCGCGGATGAAAAGCGGGCGGTTGCTGATGCTACGCAGAACCTGCCTTTTGGAGAGGAAATTTCAGAATTAATAGATGAATTCAACCGGCAGGAGACCATGGAGGCAATGCTTGCCCATGATGCTGATCAGTTGGCATTTATTCTGGACCTGAAATCCGTTGCAGACGTGGGGGGGCAAAGTCCTGACAAATGGCTGCCGGTTGTAAGGAAGCGATTGAAGACCGAACTGGGCGGAAAGATTGCCGATGCGGTCTTGCAGCGAAAGTGGGATGCCTGGTGGATGGAAACATATTCAGAATAAAAGGGCGGCGGATCAAGTCTCGGAGTCAAGAGACGGTATCCTGATGTACATCAATTTCGGTAAATTTTTCAAGCCGCCGGAATCGGTATAATTGCTGCTTGATTGAGAAAATACTTGATTTTATGAACTTATTTTGTTATATTTATTTTTTAAATTAAAAGCTGCGTGCTTATTTGTACGGGCCTTCCGTCGGAAACACGGCGGTAAATCGCAACGGAAGGGTGTTTTTAATGGAACTGGAAATAAACGAGTTCTGCAGTTGCCTGGAATTGCCGCTCAGTACTGTGGAGCGCTGGATCCGGCAGGGACGAATTCCAGTAAAAAAAATCGGGGACCGGTGTCTTTTCAGTGATACGGCACTTAGAAAATGGGCGCAAGAGCATAACCTCCCGTATTGTCCCCCAGATGAACAAACGGCGAAAAAACAGGCGGAAAAACCCGAAAGCCTCTCCGAAGCCGTCGGGCGTGGCGGAATATACTATGATCTGCCGGGAAAAACTGTAGAAGAGGTGCTCGGTGAAGCGGTATCCGCAATGAAGGATATTGAGTCGGAATCGGACCGGCAGACACTGTATGAAACTCTGGTGGCCCGCGAGCAGATGATGTCCACGGGTATCGGCAACGGGGTTGCCATTCCTCATCCGCGAACCCCGTTGACTCAGAGCAGCATAGCGCCGCAGATAGCGGTGTGTTTTCTGGCAAAACCGGTTGATTTCAATGCCGTGGACAAAAAACCGGTTTATGTTCTGTTCGTGCTGGTGGCTTCAAATTCTAAGCAGCATTTACAGTTGCTTTCCAGGCTGTCCTATTGTCTACGCGACACGACCTTTTTAAATTTTCTTTCCCGAATCCCGCCTCCAGAGACCCTGATAAAAAAAATCATCGAGTTTGAATCCCACTTAAACGGGGGTGAATAACAAAAGGATTGTAACTCAACGCACAGGCATCCTGGCAAAAGATATTGTTAAGATTTACAGAATGGAAAAAATTGCTTAGGCCATCCCGGTTGATATGGTTCCGCATGGACGATCGCCTCCTGCTGATTGCCTTTGGGGCTGTGGTGGGCGTATGCAGCGGGCTGGCTGCAGTGGCGCTCTACTACGGCCTGGTTTTCATGGTCGAACACCTCTCCGTTTTGCGGGAGCACTGGTGGGTGTTTGTTCTGCCCGGCATAGGCATGGCGGTTTCTTCTTTGTTTCTGGAAAAAGTGGTGCGGGAGGGCGCAGGCCACGGGGTTCCGGAGGTTGTCTACAGCGTTTCGCGTCACGGCGGACTGCTGCGGCTTAGGTCCTCATTTTCCAGGCTTATTTCAAACTGCCTGACCATCGGCAGCGGCGGTTCGGCGGGACCGGAGGCCCCGGTCATCATAAGCGGTGCATCGATAGGTTCCAACATAGCCAAGCTTTTTTCATTAAACGAGCGGCAGCGGATTACACTTGTGGGATGCGGGTCGGCAGGGGCTCTTTCGGCAATATTTAACGCCCCGGTTGCCGGTATGGTTTTTACCATTGAGATTATAATGGGCGAATGGTCTGCAGCCAATGTTGTTCCCATTGCGGTGGCATCCGTGGCCGGCGCGCAGATCACCCGCCTTTTGCGGGCACCGGAGGTTTCTTTTACTCATCTCAGTTTTAACGTGGATCTCACTTCCACGCTGGCCTCAGTGGGCCTGGCAGTTGTAACAGCGGCTGTATCGATTATATTCGCCCGTGCTTTGCGATATTCACATCATTTTTCCGATAAAATTCCTCTGCCTGTATGGATTCGCGCATTTATCGGCGGATGTCTCGTGGGGGCGATCGGGCTGATGCTGCCGGGTGTGCTCGGCGAAGGCTATCATTCTATCGGAAAAATGGTGGAAGGCGCTTTTGCCGGAGGATTGGGACTGATGGTTTTGCTGGTGGCCGCCAAAATTCTGGCCACGGCATTAACCCTGGGATGGGGCGGATCCGGCGGTATATTTGCACCGTGCCTCGTGATCGGCAGCTTTGCGGGCCTGATGTATCATCGCTTCATTGACTTGCTGTGGCCCGGGCTTTCGTGGGTAAACGAGGGTTGTTACGCACTTCTGGGCATGGCGGGTTTGATCAGCGGCACCATGCACGCCCCCCTGACCGGCATTTTTTTGATTGTAGACATTACGGGCAGATATGACACCATTCTTCCATTGATTCTTGTTTCCGCTCTCTCAACGACCATCTGTCATGTATTTGAACCGGCATCCTTTTATCTGCGTGATCTGATAGAAAAGGGTCAGTACTTAAAGCCCCGCACCGATGCCAAGGTACTGGCGGATATGAGCATTTCCGAGTTGGTGGAAAAAGATTGCAGGACCGTGCCCCGCAACATGCTCCTGGGCGATTTTGTCAAGGTTGTTCAGCAGTCGCACAGGGATTATTTCCCGGTGGTGGATGAAAATACCGGTGAATTTCAGGGTATGATCCACTTAAATGATATTCGTCCCTATTTGTTTGATTCCGTGATGTATGAAACGGTTTTTTTAGAGCAGATAATGAAAATCAATGTGGAGACCGTGGATATACACGATGAACTTTCGGATGTGCTCGACAGGATGGACGCCAATGGTCTTTTCAGTATGCCGGTGGTATCGAGCAACCGGTTTGTGGGGATGATCTCCAAGGCAACCTTGCTGGACAGATACCGTAACGAGCTGATTGTACAGACCCAGCATTGATTTTTGCGCCGGTGCGCCGGCTTACAAGCCATAAAGTCAGAGGAGGTTTGAGCATGGAAACACAGATGCTCCATATTTTCAGAAACACCCCTTTGGGAAGGGAAACGCTTCTTCAAACATCCTATTTCTGCAAGCATCTCGATATCCTGCCCGTGATATACATACCCCGTTATCTTAAATTTTTGATGTATTTTGAAAACGAGGTGGTACAGGTGGATCTGGACAGTTCATATTTGAGATCTCCCGACACCGCCAGGGACCATGCCTTGCAAATAGTAAAAAACATGGGACTGCCGGAGCCCAAATTTCTGGAACCCAAGCATTTCACAGCTTCCACGCTGCCGGATATTCCGGTGGATTATGATTTTATGAGCTGTCCGAGAAGCATTTCGGATCTTACCTCCAAAATCGGACTCGGTTATATCGGTCCCAGGGTTCGGCGGATTGTTCACTCTGCCCGTTTTCCGGTGCTTATCCCGAGTTCGGTGTTCAAGCCCTGGAAAAGCCTGGCCGTGTTGTTCGGCGGTTCGGCCAATGCGGTAAAAACCCTCAGGCTTGGCATGAGGTTAAGCAGTATTTCAGGGCTGCCTTTGGACGTGTTTACCCAGGAAGGCAGGAGAAAGCGCGGGGATTACGAGAATATTATCCAGCAAGAAGGCTTAAACACAGAGATGGACAAGTGTGTAAGAAATTGGCGTTTTTTTGAAAGCCGATCCCTTGCGGAAAATCTTTACGAAGTTCCCGATGATGCGCTTATAGTGGTCGGTGCTTACGGACACGGGCTGGTAAAAGAGCTGCTTTTCGGCAGCACCATGGAAATCGTGCAATCGATTTGCCCGAATTCGATGCTTATAGTCGGACCGAATTACAGGGCTTTGATTTAAAAAAGTCTCAGGTGGCCCGCTTTACAGATCTACCTGGGTTAGTTTTATATCTCGTTTGATTACGGTCCTGGCTGTTTTTTCAAACTGGGGGGTTACGTCTGATACGTAAAAACGGGTTTGACCGTTTTTGCCAAGCCCGGCATCAATATCCGGAGAATCTTTAAGAAACTGCTTTATCTGCCCGGCAAGAGCTACTGAAGAATCAATGATGCCAACTTTGTTTCCGATTTTATGGGCTATGATATTCTTTAAAACCGGGTAGTGAGTACAGCCCAGAATCAGTGTATCGATTTGTCTTACCTTTAATGGATGGAGATATTTTCTGACTATCATGCGGGTTTCGGGTTTGGTTATCCAGCCTTCTTCCACTATGGGGACTAAAAGCGGGCAGGGGGTTGAATATATTTTTGCCCCGGGGCTTTTCTGCCGGATTTTGCGCTCATAGATTCCGCTTTCAATTGTGGCCCGGGTGCCGATTACGCCGATGATATCTTTCCGGGTCTTTTCTAAGGCCAGATCCACGGCCGGGCTTATTACCTCGTATATGGGCATGTCAAACCGGTTCTTAACGGCTTCAGTGGCCACGCTGGATGCGGTGTTGCATGCCATGACTATTATTTTTGCGCCTTTGCTTGCAAGAAATTCCGTGTTTTCAAGCGAGTACTCTATTACGGTACGCCCGCTTTTGTTGCCGTACGGGGTCCTGGCAGTATCACCGAAATAGACAATGTCATATTCCGGCAAAGTGTCCATGACTGCGCGGACTACCGTCAGGCCGCCGATTCCTGAGTCGAATATGCCGATCATTAGACGCCGCCGGTTTTGTTATAAGAGATTGATTCGTTTCTGTAGCGTTCCAGTTCCCCGAGTTTCCTGCGCACGCAGCGTATCACATCTTTTTTGTCAAATCCGGTGCGTATGCCGGGGCAGGCTTGTGCCATTACATCCCAGTTGGAAGGCTCATACAGCAGGTTTTCGATAAACGGCCAGGCCATACACATTCGGGGTTTTACAGGGTGAATTGTGCACAAGCCGTCCCAGAAAGCACAGTAGCCGTCACGTTTCTGACACAGCAGATATTGTCCTGCCGACAGCGTACAGTAACGCTGGATAAATTCCTGTTTTGTAATGCCGAGATAGCGGGCAATGTTTTCAATGTCCGGGGATGCCAGATAGGTGCCTCCGTAGCCGCGGCAGCATTCTCCGCACTGCCGGCATTCAAAAAGGTCCGCCGATGTCGGAGGATCAGACTGCACGTCTGGCCTCCATGGCTTTTTTAAGGGTTACCTGGTCGATGTATTTAAGTTCCCCTCCCATGGGTGCCCCCGAAGCGATAC
>JAIPDT010000104.1 GCA_021737545.1 Desulfobacteraceae bacterium | reverse complement strand
TCAGGCTCTTTATTGGCACCGATTATCACTTCACCGCCAGGGGCCATCTTCTGGACCAGAACCCCTTCGAAGTTGTCTATGCCGGAGAGATTCTCCCAAGCCTGCTCCAGATCATCGTTGTTTTCTACTCCGACAATCACCCCGCCGACATCGCTTTTATGCAAAGTGCCGATTACCTTTACGGCCACCGGCCAGCCCAGCCTTTTGTCAACTTCGGACAATTCATCTTTATTTTTTGCAATAACCTGCCCGGGCTGTTTAAAACCGGCGGCATCAAGCAAGTCGGCGCACTTTTCAGCGGGTAAAACCCCTTTGTAGTCCCCGAGAGCGGCCGAGACTTTTTCTTTGTCATAATTTTCCAAAACCCTTTCCGGCTTATACAGGACAGGCCGGTTCCCGAGCCTTCCCAGCGCCTTGCCCGCTTTTACTTCATCCACGAAAAAGGTCCTGCCTTCCTGTTTGAAACTGTCAATCAGTTCGGTAGAAGTTCTAATCGCACTTAGAACCGGCAGCACAGGTATGGAACTGTTGTCCATGCATCCGGCAATGGCCGAATAACATTCCCATTTGTCAAACAGCATCGAATTGCCGGTCAAAACGACAATGGCGTCAACATCTTCTTTTTCCTCGTCAATTACATGAACCACATCTGAAATCTGTTTGCCGGTCTGAGTGGGCAGACAATCCACGGGATTGGTAACCGTTGCATGCATAGGCAAGCATTCGGCAAGCTTTTGCTGGGTTTCTTCCCGGAATTTGGGAATACTCAACCCGTGTTTATTCAACTCGTCGGTCAGCATAACACCGGGACCGCCAGCATCAGTAATTACGCTTACGTTGCGCAGGTCGGTGCTGTTCCTTGAACAATTTAACGCACACCCGATCTCCACCAATTCATATTTGCTCCTGACCCTGATAATACCGGCTTTTTCAAACAGAGCCTGAACAGAAATATCTGATGAGGCCATTGCGCCGGTATGGCTGGCAGCAGCCCTCTGTCCGTCGTCGGTCACACCGGATTTTATTCCGACCAGAATACATCCTTTCTCCGTCAGGCTTCTGGCATGTTTCAGCAGCTTTCGAGGCTTTTTAATGGATTCGAGATATACGAACTTAACGGGTGCATTTTCACTTGAATGGTTTTTGTCCAGCAGCTCCAGCATATCCTCGACGCCATAATGGGCTGAATTGCCAAGGCTGATAACATTATCGAACTTCAATCCCCGGGAATCCGCCTGTTCCATCAAATAATCAACAGTGGCACCGGAGGCGCTGATCATATCGATAGTGCCTCTTTTCAGCCCCGGAATGATACCTGCAAATTTTCCGCGATAATAGGGCGTAACAATTCCCACACAATTAGGCCCTATCATTGTCATGCCCTTTTGTTCGGCAAGCTCTATTAATCTTTTCTCCTCGGCCTTTCCTTTTTCATCGGTCTCGCCGAACCCCGCCGTCATGACAATTACAGTTTTACAGTTCTTTTCCCCGAGATCATGCATTGTCTGATAAACGCCGGGCGCTGGTATGACAATAAGCCCCAGATCAATGTCATCGGGAAGATCGTCAATGGCTGTATTGGCGGCAACGCCCCTGATTTCGCCGCCGGCCTTATTGATCAGATATAATTTACCGGGGTAATTGTTTTCTATGAGGTTTTTGGTTACACTTCCGCCTGGTTTGCTGGGGTTTTCGCTTGCCCCAACAACGACTATTGACTCCGGATTGATTATCCTTCTATAAGCTGCTTCAAAATTCTGAGCCATCCTGCTGTCCTAATAATGTTTCACTTGGGTTGTCGCCTAACCCTCAGGATTTAAGTATATCTCGCCAAGATGAACGTCCCTGAGGGTTTGTATTTCAAGATCTTCTCCGTTATAGCCGGACTGGTCGATTATGACACGGTATGTTTTGTCCGCCTCCAGGCCTTCGAACTCAAAATCTCCGAACTCATTGGTAATGCTTGTTGTTTTTCCGGTACCGCCAACCAATTCCACCTGCAGATTTTCAGCACATTCATTTTTATCCTGATATACTACCGTACCCGAAATAAAACGCTTGGGAAGGCCGTTATATAAAACTTTCTCCTTCAGCTCGAATTCGGGAGACAATTTTTCAAATGACTTCCGTTTCAATATTTTGGATATATCGCTGTCTGGATCATCCATATCACCGAATATGAGTGCATTGGTTGGACATGCCTCCACGCACCTGGGCTCCTTTAATCCCTTGTCGAGCAGATGCGCGCACATGATACATTTTTGTGGAACCTGCTCCTGTTCGTTCCACTCGATGACTCTATAAGGACACGCCGAGACAATCTGCTTCTGACCTTTCGCCTTTTGCGGATCGATGATGACGATACCGTCCTGCCTTCTATAGACCGCATTGTTGCGCGCTGCCTCGATACAGGGCGCGTTCTCGCAATGCATGCAGGTTTTCGGTATATATGCCATCTTAACTTTGGGGAACTCACCCCTTTCCTTGTCTATAACCCGCATCCAGTTATGCCCTTCGAGCGGAGCGGCGGCAGAATATCCCTGGTATTCGTTTCCACAAAATTCATCCTGGCAGGACAAAAAGCAATTATAGCAACCTATGCATACTTCGCAGTTTATAATCATCCCGTAACGCGTCATTTTTATTTCTCCCATTTACATATATCAACAAGACATGAATTGCTCGCCATGCCCGGAGCATTTTTGGAAAGCATTCTACCGGGTGTTAAAAGATTCATGCATCCTCCGCGATCTATACTTCCGGATTTTCCGGGCTCCAGTGGGTCATATTTTGCTGAGCCCTCGTAAGAATGAACTGTACCGGGTCGTATGCGCTCGGTAATGTACGCGATTGCGAGCACTCCAGCGCGATCGTTATATACTTTAACGATATCCATATGCTTAATGTCTCTCTTTGCAGCGTCAGAGGGATTGACCCTTATCGGCCACCAATAATATCCGTCCTTGCAAATCCTGTGCTGAGGAATACGCTCTATCCAAAAGCTTTTATTGTCGTTATGTGTATGATAAGAGTGCTTCGGATGCGGTGACACCAATTGCAAAGGATAACGCCCAGCTAATTCGGACCTGTGCCCTTCCCAGGAAGGAATATATCCGGGCAACGGAGGCCTTTCCTCGTCATTGGGAGCGAATTCCTTTAGACTTCTGGAAACAAACTCAACCTTTCCACTGGGCGTGCCAAGCAAATGCGCCTTGTCTGTTCCCAGGTTCGGATTCAATCGATCCGGGGTGTCGCAGGCCCTGCCCTCATAAAACCAGCGAAAGGCATAAGGCCCTTCCTTGGATTTGGGCGGCACCACAAAGTAGCCTTTTTCTTTAAACTCTTCAAAGGTCAGATATTTAGGAAGGTCTGAGTATTCGAAGACCTTTCTGTCCCAGTCCTCGTATGAATTGCCTTCCGTATATTCATCCTTGATGCCGAGTTTCTCTGCGAGCATGGTATAAATTTCATAATCAGGCCTGGATTCCCACAATGGTTCGATGCATTTGTGCTGATAGATAATAATCCTATGATTCTGACTCATTTCATAATGCCCATAGCCTCCGGCACTGTTCCATTCAGATATGTCTGAATGCTCAAAATTGGTCGACGCCGGCAATAATATATCCCCGAAATTCGTTTCGCTCTGCCAATGGCAATCCTGCATCACCACGAATTCCAGATTCGGGCTTTGATACATCTCCACCCACTTGTTGGTGTCGCACATAGTGCTGATATAGGAACCCCCGTGGCGATAAATCATCTTGATAGGAGCGCCCTCAGGCCCCGGTTCAGGGCAGGTAAACTTATTGAATTGCTGCTGAATATTTTCTCCGCAAAAGCCTTCCCCGGTCCAGGAAACGGGGGGATTTAATATCGTTTCAGGCAATAAAAGCCGGTAGGCTTTTTGCTGAACCGGGTTTCCATCCGGAAAATAAGATTTCTCCGCCACCAGTCCGAAAGTATCCCATCCGTTTGCGGAATAACCGGGAAAATTAAAATCGAAATTCAGCGGAGGCCCGCTTGCCGCCCCGCCCCAGCAATTGACACCGGGTTTGCCCATTCCCTGCATGGCCATGAGCAATACACAGAGCCTTGCCCATTCAGTCCCGTATGCAGCCCTTGCAGCACCTGTGGCGCCATGAATCGTTCCAACCGCAAGCATCGTCTTTTTTGCTGCCCATTGACGCGCAAGCGCATAAATCGTGGCTACCGGCAGATCACATTCTTCGGCGGCCCACTCTGGTGTGCGCGCCTTACCGTCCTTTTCGCCCATGATCTGAGCCTCAAATTCATCAAATCCTTCGGTGCGGTTTTCTATAAACCATTTGTCGTAAGTGCCTTTCTTGATCCAGACATAGGCTATCGCTTCGGCAAGTGCGGCATCAGTGCCGGGCCTCGGCGCGATCCATTTATCAGCCCATATTCCGGCACCTGCATTGCAATAAGGATCTATGAAAACAGATCTTACGCCCAGTTCCTTGAGCCAGTATTTCCATATGGCGGCATCCTGCCCCCCATACATGAAAGAAGTGCTGTTGGGATCTACAGACCAGTAAATTATTTGTTCGGTATTTTTTAACCCGTCTTCCAGTTGTCCGAACGGCTCGTTGTGGCCCAGGCGCCAGTGAAAACCCCAGGAATGAACAGATCCCCATTGCCAGCCTTCCCAGCTATCGGGGTTGTCACACAGCATTGTATAACCCAGCAAATTGAAAAACCTTCCAAACGGCCCCATCTTATAGTGCAGAAAACCCCAATTATGGTGCGAGGAGGTCATTCCGGTTATTGCAGCTTTGCCGTATTCTTCCCTGATTCTTTTTATTTCAGAGGCAACAATATCGATCGCTTCTTCCCAGCTAATTCTGATATATTCATCTTTACCGCGATTCTGCGGATTTCTTTGCCCGTTGGGATCAAAGCCCGCTCTTTTATAGGGATATTTGATGCGGTTTTCAGAATATACCCTTGTTCGTTCAGGAACCGCATATGAATTTAATGTTGTTTTACGGGGAGGGGTGAATTCTTTACCCCTGGCATTAATCGTCCACGAAGGCGCATCGTTATTATCGAAGACAATCGGTCTCATCCTGGTAATACGACCGTTTTCTACGTGCACTTTCACAGGCCCGCCAACCGTGCATTGCGTTAGTACTTTTTCACTCATATCGCCCTACTCACCATTTCTATCGTTTATTTTATTATTTCCGAACCCGGCTTTCGCGATCCAATTTTGATGGATTCGTAAAAATCCTTTCAGCTATTTTTCATTTCCGACTATTGCAACGCTGACAACCGCCGCACCGGGCTCTCCTCCCTGGTTATGGGTCAGGCCGGTTGCAGGGTTTTTAACCTGCCGGTCCCCTGCTTTACCCTGCAATTGTTTGTAAACTTCGTACAACATGCGCAGTCCGGTTGCTCCTACAGGATGGCCAAAACATTTCAGTCCCCCATCAGTGTTGACGGGCAATTGACCATCGATTTCGTATTTGCCATTATTTATGTCTTCCGGTGCCTTACCCCTCTGACTGAATTGCAGGTCTTCCATAATCGTCAGCTCAGTAATAGAGAAGCAGTCGTGCACTTCGGCAATACTTATTTCCTTTGAGGGATCGGATATACCGGCCTCTTTATATGCTGCAATGCCACACCTCCTTGTTTCTTCAACGTGGACATAATCATAAGCAGGATTCATAAAGCCTTCCCGCGGGCCTTGGCATATTTGAAGTGACTTTACGTAAATCGGATCCGCCCGAAAAGACTTTGCCATATCCGCCCTGACCACTATTGCTGCTGCGGCTCCGTCGCTTACGCCGCAGCAGTCAAACAGTGAAAGGGGGTAAGCAATCATAGGAGCATTAAGACACTTGTCTATTGATATTTTTCTCTGAAAATGGGCCTTGGGGTTCATTGAGCCGTTGTAATGATTCTTAACCGCAATCTTTGCTAAAAGCCGCTTGCCCTCATCGACACTGAGCCCATGCTCGGCAAAATATCTTGTTGCCATTAATGCAAAGCCAGCCGGCGGCGTCATCGATGCTATTCTATGACTCCATGTTGCAATAGGCCTTGTCTGGGGCAGGCCCGCATATCCTGTGTCTTTAAGCTTCTCTACACCAACGGCCAGAGCGATGTCACAAGCGCCTGAGGCCACGGCATAACAAGCGCCCCGGAGGGCTTCTGAGCCAGTTGCGCAGGCATTTTCCGTATGGGTTACCGGAATGTATGAAAGTTTAAGGGGAGACGCTAAAAGCTGGCCGGTATGCCCGGCCCATAGCTGCCCGAGCCAGGCGGCCTGAATATCCTTTTGTTCGATCCCGGCGTCCTCATAAGCTTCATGGGCGGCATCAATTATCATATCATCGATACTTTGATCGAAATTTTCCCCGAATCTAACGCATCCCATTCCGACTACGGCTACTTTGTTCTTGATACTTTCCATAATTATTCCTACCTATTCTGGTCTGCCGGCTTGCATTTCCACCAGTAATTATATATACCCCCTACATAGTAGAGCTTTCTGAAGGTCATTTCGAGATTCATGCCCACCCGGACCTGGTCAATCTCGCGGTCTGTCATCTCGCAGAGAACTCTGCCGCCGCCTTCAAAATCTACAACTGAAAGTGTTATTGGGGGATCCAGCGTTTCCGATAAATAATCATGCGAATATGTTCGTAATTCGGCCTTTTTGTTGCTGAAACTGTATTTTTCAAACTTGTCTTTTGCAGTGCACACCATGCAGACTCTTTGCGGGGGATATTGAGGGGTCCCGCATTCAAGGCAACGCGTACCGCATAAAGCCAATTCGCCTTTGGTTTCTCTCCATTGAGCCTGCGGGGTCGGCTGGCGTTCTTCCAACGGGGGGCGAGGCAATTTTTGGACTTCTATCAATTCCCGCCAAATAAGATATCTGTTATAATTATTGAGCGGTATCTTATCCTTTAGCTGATCTTTTAATGTCTTATCGCTACTGAAATCTTTTATCCTTTTAGTAGTCCTGATGCAAATATTGTCACATCCACTGCCGTAACCGGATACGAGAATTCTTTGACGGGGTTCTGCATTCTCCAATGCATCAACGGCATTCATCATGGCCATTGCGGCGCCCGTATCGCCAACTCCGTTATGCAAATCATTCTGAAGTTGTTCTTCGGGCCTGAACCCGAATTCCGAGAAAAGCCTGCCTATGGTTTTCGCATTTGAAAAATTGGTGCAGACTTTACTGAAATCCCCGGCTTTTAATTCATGTTTTTTTAAGGTATTTGCAACTGCATTCCGTACAACCCGATAATACCCCAAATCCTGAACAAATCGATCTTCAGCCGTTCTTAGAAAACGGTGCTTATCAGAACGCCATATATCCTGGATCTCATCATAAAAAGAATCAAAAAATTCTATTTCGGCAATGGTGTCTTCTTTTCCCAAAAGAAAGGCTGCCGCACCGTCACCGCAAAACATTTCAAAATTGCTTTTTGGACGGAACAACCTCAAATCAGACGCACAAACCAGTACATTGTTTAACGCTCCGCTATTTATCGCATTTAAGGCGGCCCCTACAGCGCCGGTTCCGCTTCGCAGGCTATTGCAAAAGTCCAGTGTTTGTGTATCTTCCGGCAATTGCAGCACGGCTGCCATCAAGGCAGCGCTTTGCTTTTCTGTATAGGGAGCCGTCGTTGTGGCAAAATAAAGGGCATCCACCTGGTTAAGGTCGATTTCCTTCAAGCATCTTCTTGCCGCAGCCACCCCCATAGTAAGGCTGTCTTCGTCATGATTTGCAACCGCCTTTTCACCCGGTAAAGCTCCTGTCTCCCAATTTTCAGCGATTAAGGCCCGGGGCATGCGATAAACCGGGATGTGTACCCCAACAGAAATGATACCAGCCATTTATAACCTTACCTTTCTCTCATGCATGATTATCTTGATCTCCACAACGACGGTTTATGTCAAAATTCTTATTGATTCAGGCGATCTTCTCCAAAAAAAGCTCGCCAACGTTAATGTCACCATAGGTACGGACCTGCCTTTTGATCTTTTTGAATCCATCCTGCTCTATTTCAAGCTCATAATCTGTCATGCTCTCCACATCATTAAACCAGAAATCCCCGAAACCATCAGTAACAGCACTAACAGTAGTTCCGCCGCCTTTGAGGGTGACAGTGACTTCCTTTGCGCACTGATCAGTTTCTCCATATACTACGGTACCGGCGATAAACTTTTTGGGTATATTCAGATACAAAACCCTTTCACCCAAGCCGTATTCAGGATGTATTGAAGATGCGTTGCTCGATTTGAGTTCGTCAGCATCTACAAAAGAAAGCGCACCGGTTGGGCACATCTCGACACATCGGGGCCTTTGATATCCCTGGTCCAGCAAATGCGCACATCCCGTACATTTCTGAGGAGTGTTTTTTTCTTCATTCCAAAAAATCACCCTGTATGGACAGGCTGATACGATCTGTTTCTGGCCGGCCGCTTTTTCCGGATCAATGATTACAATCCCGTCATCCCTTCGATAAACAGCGTTATTTTCCGCAGCCTTAATACACGGGGCATTCCTGCAATGCATGCATGTAATCGGCGTGAACGACACTTTGATTTTCGAATAACTCCCTCTTTCCTTTTCGTTTACATTTATCCAGAATTGACCGGTCATCGGCTGCGCTTCGCTGTATCCGGGAAAAGTCTCGCCGCAATGTTCGTCCTTACAGGCCAGCATGCAATTATAGCAGCCGGAGCATTTAGCCACGTCTATCAATATTCCATAGCCCTTCATTATATACTATACCTCCCATCTTTCTATTTCTACGCAAGTCGAGTTGCATGCCATACCCGGCGCATTTTTGGACAGCATTTTAGAGGGGGTCAATAAATTGGCAACTCCTCCACGGTCAATACTCCCCGGTTTACCCTTTTCTATCGGATCATATTTTGCTCCTGCCTGATAGGTATGCAAGGATCCCTTTTTTATCCTCTCGGTTACCTGGGCTACGCCGAGGATTGCGCCGCGGTCATTGTACATCTTTATAATATCGCCGTGCTTGATTCCGCGATCGTGAGCATCATCAGGATGTATGCGAATCGGCCACCACGCATAACCTTTCCTTTTAACACGGTGACCCGGTATTTCATCCAGCCACGGCGACTTATTGTCATTGTGGGTATGAAATGAAAAGCGCACGTGCGGGGAAACCATGACAAGGGGGTATTCTTCGGCAAGCTCAGACTTTTTCCCTTCCCAGGGCTCAAGATAGGTTGCCAGAGGCGGTCTTTCTTTATCATCAGGAAAATGCTGTTTTAAACTTTCTGAAACAAATTCAATCTTACCGCTATAGGTACCCATCTCTTTTGATTTTTCCGTTCCGATCAGCGGATTTCCCGAATCCGGGACATCACATTCCCGTCCTTCGTAATACCATCGGTTGGAGACTGTCCGCTTGCGATTCTCGTCGGGCGGAGGCACAATAAAATAACCTTTTTCTTTGAACTCTTCAAAAGTCACATATTCGGGAAGTGAAGATTTTTCAAATACCTTGCGGATCCAATCCTCAATTGAATTGCCTTCGGTAAACTTTTCCCTGAAACCCAGCCGCCCGGCCAGCTCTACATATATATCGTAATCCGGCATGGACTCCCCTACCGGCTCGATACATTTATCCTGGTATATAATCACCCTGTGGCTTGCGCCGATATTCTGTGCCCCATAGCCACCGGGGCAACCCAATTCACAAATGTCTTTACGCTCATAATTTGTACACGCCGGAAGTATAATATCTGCAAATCCTGTCTCACTTTGCCCGTGAATATCCTGGGCCACCGCAAACTCCAGGTTTTC
>JAIPDT010000103.1 GCA_021737545.1 Desulfobacteraceae bacterium | reverse complement strand
AAACAGGCTGGCGGAAAAACTGAGGTGCGAGCCTGCAGTGGCTGTGGACCTGGAAGCTGATTCCATGCATCACTTCGAGGAAAAAGTCTGCCTTCTCCAGCTCGGTACGCAAAAAACCTGTCACATCGTAGACCCCCTGGCCCTTGGGGATATTTACGCCCTGCGTCCGTTGTTTGAAGACCCGGGCACTGTCAAAATTCTTCACGGAGCGGATTATGACGTGCGTTGCCTGTACCGCGATTTTCACATTACGGTTGAAAACCTTTTTGATACCGAACTTGCCGCCCGATTTCTCGGATACGGGGCAACAAGCCTGGAAGCGGTTCTTGCACGGCATTTCAACGTCACCCTGGACAAAAAATTCCAGAAAAAAGACTGGTCCGTCCGGCCGCTTCCCGAAGAAATGATCGCCTATGCGGCAGATGACGTGCGCCACCTGGTAAAACTCTATGAGGAGATAAAGGCCGCCCTTAAAGAAAAGGGAAGAATAAAATGGCTTTATCAGCACTGCAAAGATATAGCCGCCGTGCGGCCCGAACCCGAAACTCACCAGGGGCCGTTTTTTATTAAAATCAAGGGGGCAGGCCGCCTGGACCCCAAAAGCCTCGCGGTGCTGGAGGCAATGCTCGCCTTCCGTCGCAGGACCGCGCAGAAAAAAGACCGCCCCCCTTTTAAAATCCTGGGCAACAAGACCCTGCTTGCCCTGGCTCAAAAAAAACCGAAAAACGAAAAAGAGCTTCAAAAAACCGGGCTCCTTACCCGCAGGCAGATGCAGATGTACGGCGAAGCACTGCTACGGCAAATCAACTCCGCGCTTTCTATTCCGGCGGATCAGCGCCCCCGCTATCCGAGAGAAAAATCAGAGCCGGTGCCGGCGGCAATTACCCGTCGCATTAAAAAACTTAAAAAATGGCGGCAGGAAAAAGCCGACATACTTGAAATCGATCCTTCCCTGATTTTAAACAAAAACGCGCTGCGGCAAGTCGCCGAAAAACAGCCCGTGACCCGGGACCAGCTCGATGAGATAAAAGAGCTGAAACCCTGGCAAAAAGATGTATTCGGAAAGGAACTGATCAGCATATGAACAGCAGATTCGAGTGGACGAACTCTTGCACATTTGACAGATTGGGTATATAAAAAAACCGCTATGGAAAAAATAGATGAAATCACACTTCTCTACGATATCAGCAGGGCCTTAAACAAACATTCGGACTTAAAAAAGGCCCTTTATACCGTGCTCGATATACTCTCGGCCAATATGAACATGTCGCGGGGCATGATAACCATCTTAAATCCCTTAAGCGACGAGATCAGTATCGAGGTGGCCCACGGAATTTCGCGTGCCGCCATGGAAAAAGGGGTCTACAAGCTGGGCGAAGGCGTGACCGGAGAGGTAATCCAATCCGGAGAACCGGTCTCCATAGCCAAAATCAGTGAATCGCCCAAATTTCTGAACCGGACCGAAACCAGAGGCGGCAGCAGGCGCGAAGAGCTCTCCTTTATCTGCGTGCCCATCAAAAAAGAACAGCAGGTAATCGGAGCGCTCGGTGTAGACCTTCCCTATGATCCGAACTACCCCTTAAAAGAAGGCGAAAAAATCCTAAGCGTGGTAGCCGCCATGATCGCCACCCAGGTGATACATCTAGAGCGCATACGGCGGGAAAAGGAAAAGCTCAAGGCTGAAAACGAGCGCCTCCAGATGGAGCTTGAAAAAAAATACCGGATCAAGAACATCGTGGGCAACAGCAACAAGATGCGGGAAGTCTACCAGATGATATCACAGGTGGCAAGAAGCAACGCCACCGTGCTAATCCGGGGAGAATCGGGCACCGGAAAGGAATTGGTGGCCAATGCCATCCATTACAACAGCAGCCGGTCCAGCCACCCGTTTGTCAAGGTCAACTGCGCGGCCCTGCCCGCCAACCTGATAGAAAGCGAACTGTTCGGCCACGAAAAGGGCGCCTTTACAGGCGCGATCCATCAGAAGGCGGGCAAGTTTGAACTCGCCGACAAGGGTACCCTTTTTTTGGACGAAATCGGCTCCATCACCCCGGAAGTTCAGGCAAAGCTGCTTCGTGTCCTCCAGGAAAGAGAACTCGAGCGAGTGGGGGGAAACAAAATCATAAAGGTGAATGTGCGAATTATTGCCGCCACCAACAAGAACCTGGAACAATGGGTGGCGGAAGGTTATTTCAGAAGCGACCTATACTACCGGATCAACGTGTTTCCCATCTACCTGCCGCCTCTGCGGGAACGTAAAACCGACATCCTGGCACTCGCGGACTATTTCCTGGAAAAATACGTTCGGGAAAACAATAAGGAAATCCTGCGTTTTTCCACCCCGGCGATTGACATGCTTATGGCATATCACTGGCCCGGCAATGTCCGCGAACTGGAAAACTGCATCGAGCGTGCGGTGTTGTTATGCGAAGGCAAGGTTATCCACAGCTATCATCTGCCGCCCACCCTCCAAACCGGAAAAGAATCCGGCACCCTGCCGTCGCAGACCATGGAAGAAGCGGTGGAAAAGCTGGAACGGGAAATGATAATCGATGCTTTAAAGCACACAAAGGGCAATATGTCTCAGGCATCACAGACCCTGGGTACTACGCTGCGAAAAATCTCCTACAAGGTCAACAAGTACGGAATCGATCCAAAACAGTACCATTAAAGTGCATTTCTCCCGTGTTCGCCTGTGCGTATGCGAATTGCGTCCTCCATGGGAAAAACAAATATCTTGCCGTCGCCGATTTTTCCCGTATAAGCAGCTTTCTGAACCGTTTCCACCACCTGCTCGGCGATTTCCCCGTCCACCGCTATCTCGATCTTTAGCTTCGGGACGAAATCAACTGCGTATTCAGCACCGCGATACACTTCCTTATGCCCTTTCTGCCTGCCGTATCCCTTGACCTCGGAAACCGTCATTCCCTGGATACCCATGTCTGTGAGAGCCTCCTTGACATCATCTAGTTTGAAGGGCTTTATTACAACCTCTATCTTTTTCATTCCAGACTCCTTTATAATAAAATATTATTCCAAAAAATTAATTTATCTTGACAGATTCAACACAATTAATATACTTAAATTATTAAGTTAATATCTACCAAAATAAGGCAAGGATTACTACCTTGACGGTCAAAGCGTTTATTACCAGTGAAAATACCGCCACCATTACCTGCCCGGCCTGCCAGAAAAGCGTAACCAAGGATGTTTCCAAGTTCAAGGACACAGACAAATACATAAAGCTCAGGGCGCACTGCCCGTGCGGTCATTCCTATACGGTCTTTCTGGAAAGAAGAAAACAATACAGGAAATCCGTTGAGCTGCGCGGAGTATACAGGCATCACGACCCGGCATCTACATCCGGGGATGTCGAACACTGGGGGTCCATGACTGTCGTCGATCTCTCGCGCACCGGTATCCGCATGAAGTTAAACGTCATGCCCAAGTTCAA
Source organism: Desulfobacteraceae bacterium (assembly GCA_021737545.1). Classification (GTDB taxonomy): domain Bacteria; phylum Desulfobacterota; class Desulfobacteria; order Desulfobacterales; family Desulfosalsimonadaceae; genus Desulfosalsimonas. Next base: position 6,484 of record JAIPDT010000103.1, on the reverse strand, counting down.
AGTGGGCGATCGGATCTCGGTGGAATTTCGCCTGGATGACGCAAACAGCTCCCTGGTCCGGCGCGACGTAATTATCCAGAATATCAAGGGACTCTACGTAGGCGCCACTTACGCTATGGCCCAGTCATACGATAATATTATAGGTTTCTACATGCTTAAATAGAGGAGAAACACTTTTCCCAGATCCCCACCACCCGCCTGCGCAGCTCCGAAAACCGATTTTCCGGCAAAACCGCGCTTTTTTCCTGAAGATTCAAGCGATGGACAAAATAACGGTAAATCAGGTAAGCCTGCTTTAAGGCATGGGCTTCTATATCCTCGATTATGCCGCATAGCGCAAGCACGTTTAACTGCCGGACCACGTCTGTCCATCGCCCCAGCTCCTCGTACTCATTGCCGTGGCGTAAAATCAGAAACTGCACCAGAAATTCGATATCAATTACGCCTCCCCTGTCCTGTTTTAAATCAAAACTGCCTTTTCTCGTCGAACCATGGGTTTTTCGCATCCGGCTGCGCATTTCAAGCACTGCATCGGCCAGGTCCGCAGGGTCGCGTTTCAATGCAATCACATTTTTTCGAATCTGCTCAAAACGCGCAGCCACCCTTCTGTCACCCACAACCGGCCTTGCCTTGATCAGGGCCTGGTGCTCCCATATCCAGGCATTTTTTCGCTGGTATTCCTCAAAAGCATTTATCCGGCTGACCAGTACGCCCGCATTCCCGCTGGGGCGAAGGCGCGTGTCTATCTCGTAGAGCTTGCCGGTGGCGGTGGGTGCAGACAAAAAATGAATTATCCGCTGGCCGAGCCTTCCGAAAAATTCTAAGTTGTCAATGGGCCTGACGCGCCCTCCGTTTGTCTGACCGGATTTTGCCGTATGCAGAAAAACCACATCCAAATCCGAGCTGTATCCCAGCTCGTATCCGCCGAGCTTGCCGTATGCAATCGCGGCAAATCCGAGGTCCTCGGGGTTGCTGCCGCCGAACCCGGAGGGATGGCCGTAGCGTTCCACCATCTGCTGCCAGGTCAAATGCAGGGTGGTTTCGAGCACTGTTTCGGCCAGATAGGTCAACCTGTCGCTCACTTTCATTAAAGGCAGATGTCCTGTTATATCGGCGGCCACTATCCGAAACATGTTTACCTGCTTGAATACCCGGATTTCATCCATCTGGTACTCAAGATCGTCTTCCGGCACCTTGGAAAGACGGAGCCGGAGCTCTTCAGCCAAATCCTCCCGGTTCAAGGGGGCATACAAGGACCGTAAATCCAATAATTCATCAAGCAGAAGCGGATGTCTGCTCAAAAAAGAAACGATCCATGGACTAATGCGGGCCAGTTTCATCAGATGACCCAGAGCTCCGGGGTTTTCCAGCAGCAGCGAAATATAACAGCTGCGGTTTAAAATCGAATCCAGCAGGGGCATAATGCGCTTTAGCACCATTACCGGCCTGTCTGTTTCGGCTGCCGCACTTAACACCCGGGGCATCAGACGGTTGATCCTGTCCACCGCCAGGTTTCCCTCCCGACCCATGCCGGCCTTTTCTCTGAAATCGGAAAGAAGGCGCAGCACCGCCTCAGGATCGTCAAACCCGGCTTCTGCCAGCAGATTAATGTTGCGGTTTTTGTCCTCGGGGAAAAGCCAGACGCTTTCCAGATTCTTCCTGTATTCGGCCCCCTCTTCGTCCGGTTCCGTAGAAAGCAGCTCGTTGAAATGAAGATGCACCCTTGACATGTGATTCCGGAGTTTTTCCAAAAACGAATCCGCGCTTTCAAATCCCATGCTCTCTGCCAGCCTTGCCACAGAGGCCGTATCGTCTGGCAGGGTGTGGGTCTGCTTATCCTCGCGCATCTGAAGCCGGTTTTCCGTGTTTCGTAAAAAGACATAGGCGGAAGCTAGTTCCTCGTAATCATTGCGGCTAATGCATCTGTCCCTGCACATCACTCTGAGCACCTTCAGTATGCTTCTTTCCTGATAAGCCGGATCAATGCCGCCCCGGATCAGCTGGAATACCTGGCCGAAAAACTCGATCTCTCTTATGCCGCCGTAACCATGCTTGATGTTGTTTTCAAGCCCCCTGCGGGCCACTTCCCGGACGATCTTTTTTTTCATTTCCCTGATGGACTCGAACGTGCCGTAATCAAGGTACCGGCGATATACAAACGGCTTTAGGCGCTTTAAAAACTCTTCGCCCCGCCCGCTGTCGTCGGCCACAAGACGTGCCTTGACCAACGCATAGCGCTCCCACTCCCGGCCCAGGGTCTGGTAATAGTTCTCCATTGCATCAAAACTCATCACAAGGGGACCGGCGTCTCCATAGGGCCGCAGCCGGGTATCCACTCTGAATACAAAGCCTTGTGCGGTGGATTTGCCTATCACGTCGATCAAATGTCTGGCCAGCCGCGTAAAGAACTCCTCGTTCGAGACAGGTGTTTCACATCCACTGGTTTCACCGACCTCTGGATAGGCGAACATCAGATCTATGTCGGAAGAAAAGTTCAGCTCGTGTCCGCCCAGTTTGCCCATGGCGAAAACCGCCAATTGCTGGGGTGCGCCGGCAGAATCCACGGGCTTGCCGAATCTGGCGCAAAACCGGGCGTATAAAAATTCCAGAACCACTGATACGCACGCATCCGCAAATGCTGAAAGATCGGACATGGTTTCAAACAGATCAGCCCGGCCGGAAAGGTCCCGCCATGCGATGCGCACCATTTCACGGTGCCGCAGGCGTCTCAGGCCGGCGCTCAATTCGGTCTCATCGGATGCAGCGGCCGCAACAGTTTTAACCCGGCGAACGTATTCGCCGGACCCATACATTCTGTCCAGGTCCCCGCTTTCCGCCGCCTCCAAAAGAATAGCCGGATCACGGATACACTGCCTGGCCACGTATTCGCTGAATGCAAAAACACATGAATTTTCGGCCTCTTCCAGGCAATCGGGCATATCCAGGCCTGCAGATTCCGCTGCCTCGCGCAAGATCTTGATTTTATCCTCGGTATATGTGGTTTTTACTTCCGGCATAGCGTGTACTCTGCCAGCAGGGTTTCCTGCAGATAGATATTTTGGGGATTCGAAAAGAAACGATAAAACAGCTCCAGACTTTCCTCGCGCAGCACATAAGGTACAATCCTTATTACTGCATTTTTGTATAACGGAGGGAGGCTTTCCATGCTGCAGGCGGTGCCCCCTCCCATCACATCTTCATATGCATATACTATGCGCCTGATGCCCGAAATCAAAGCAGCTCCAAAACACATTAAACATGGCTCCATGGTGGAATAAAGGGTAAGTTCACACCGAGTTCCTGAAAGACCCGAATCGTAGAGCTTTTTTAGGGCCACAATTTCAGCGTGATCTATCTCATTTGCCGCGGGTCCGCGGCTTGAACGCCGCTCCCCGGTGCAAACAACTCCTTTCGGCCCTGCGATCACACAGCCCACCGGGAATTCGCCCGCTTCCAGGGCGTCTGCAGCCTCGCAAATCGCGGTCTTCATAAATTTTTCGTCTGTTTCCTGCTGCGTCACGGCTTTTTTGCCCCCCTTGCCTGCTTGCAACTGTGAAGATATCTATCAATTTGCATTTTTTTCCAAAAATTGCAAATTGTAAACCCCCAATCTGCAGCCGACAGGGAAGAATCGTTTGACAACGTTTTTCACATCGGTTATTAACAATAATAATGCAATCTTTGTAATATATCCGGCCGAAGGCCGGTTGCCCCCGCAGCGAGCGCATATACAGGGACAGACCATGATCATCGGATTAGATGTTGGCGGAACCCATACAGACATCGTTCTGCTGGACGAAAACGGCCTTAAAAGACGGGCTAAAGTCCCCACCGACACCTCCTCGCTTTTCGAAACGGTATTCACGGGCCTGGAACAGATTACCCGCGACATCCCGCCCGACAAAATTTCCCATGCGGTTTTAAGCACCACCCTGACCACAAACGCCATCGTACAAAAAAAACTCCCCCCCACGGGCATGATCGTCACCTGCGGACCCGGCATCAACCCGGAATACTTTCGCACCGGAGAGCATTATTACACTGTCGGCGGCGCCATGGATCACAGCGGCAGGGAAATCACCCGGCTTGACGAAAACGCGGTAGAAGATGCCGCCCGGAAAATGAGGGATGCAGGCATAGAGTACGTTGGTGTGGTCGGCAAATTTTCCATACGAAACCCCGCCCATGAAATCCGCATCCGGGAAATTATCTCTCCCCTGTTTGAAAAGGTTTTTCCGGGTCATGTGGTTTCAGGCAATTTCAGCTTCCCGCGCCGCATTAACACGACTTTTTTAAACGCATCCGTATACCGGATTCACAAGGAATTTTTCAAAGCCGTTAAAAACTCCCTTGAACAAAAAGGCATACATTTGCCCATCTATATTCTCAAGGCAGACGGCGGAACAATAGATTTTAAAACCTCTATCGATTCCCCGGCCCATTCCATCCTCTCGGGTCCCGCCGCCAGCGTAATGGGATCAATCGCATTTGCACCTGCGAACGCTGAAACCATTGTGCTCGACATCGGTGGCACAACCACGGATATGGCTGTTCTTATAAACGGAATCCCGGTGCTGGCTCCGCAGGGAATTGAAATCGACAAGTATAAAACCCTGATCCGGGCCCTTCATACCCGCTCTGTGGGAGTGGGCGGAGACAGTACGGTCAGGGTGGAACAGGGTCACCTGTTTATCGGGCCTGAACGCAGCGGTCCGGCCATGGCATACGGCGGCAGCGAACCTACGCCCACCGATGCTCTGTTTGTTTTGGGAAAAGCCTCAGACGGCGACCGGCGGAAGGCGGAAAACGGCATTCAAACCATTGCCGGGCAACTGGGGATTTCCACTGAAGATGCCGCCCGCAGGATATTTGATCAGACCTGCCGGGAAATCCTGGATTATGCGAAGGAACTGGTGAGTCTGATCAACAGCAGGCCGGTTTACACAGTCCGCGAGGCCTTGCACGGCCATCGCATCAAGCCTACGCACCTGCTGGTGCTCGGAGGACCGGCACCTCAGTTTGCAGAAAGATTTGAAGCAATATCCGGCTACACCGTGGACAAGGTACCCCAATGGGATGTGGCAAACGCGGCCGGCACAGCCCTTTCCCGCACCACCTGCGAGCTCACCCTGTTTGCGGACACTTACAAGCTGGAGATCTCGGCGCCGGAAGAAATGTTTCAACAGTCGCTCAATCCGGGATTCGCAATTGCAGACGCACGAAACCTGGCAGAAGAACTGCTTATCAAAAAAGCAATCCGCGAGGGCGCTCGCGAACAGGACATAGAAACCGATATACTCGAAGAACTCTCATTTAACATGATCCGGGATTTCCGGCTGATAGGAAAGAACATCCGTATCAAAATACAGGTTCGCCCGGGCCTGATTCATGAATACCGGCAGATCGCCGGAAAGATCAAAGACGGAGAGAATTCATGCTGAAGGCGAAAACCAGCACGGGCCTGATCTTTTTCCCGGCATACGACTGGGCCATCAGCGCCACCCACCCGGAGCGCGAAGAGCGTCTGCTCTATACCCAGGACCAGATCTCTGAAGAGGGCCTTTTTGATATCGAGGGGATCAATGAATTTAAGGCTGAAGTAATAGACATCAAGGACGTCCAGCGGACGCATTTCTGCGTACCCGAGCCCGAAAAAGTAATGACCGAGTCACATTTTATAAGTGCAGGTGGTGCCAAAGCCATTGCAAAAGCGAAAATGGACGGTTTGGTTGAACGGGGATTTGCACTGGTACGCCCTCCGGGGCATCACGCCATGCGGGTAGTCCACGGCGGAAGGGGGTTCTGCAACGTAAACAACGAAGCCATAATGATCGAATACCTGCGTCACGCCTATGGAATCGACCGGGTGGCCATAATCGACACAGATTGCCACCACGGAGACGGCACCCAGGACATCTACTGGCACGACCCGGACACCCTGTTTATTTCCATGCATCAGGACGGCCGGACCCTTTTTCCCGGCTCAGGGTTCACAGACGAAACAGGCGGCCCCACTGCGGCCGGAAGCACATTAAACATACCTTTGCCGCCCTATACCTCGGAAGAAGGTTTTTTAACAGTGATAAAAAAAGTGGTACTGCCGGTACTAAATGAATTCAAGCCGGATCTTATCATCAATTCCGCAGGCCAGGACAATCATTTCACGGACCCGCTGACCAACATGAATTTTTCCGCAAAGGGATACGCGGATTTAACCGATCTGTTAAAGCCTGACATAGCTGTTCTTGAAGGCGGCTACTCCATTGAAAACGCTCTTCCATATGTGAATGTGGGCATAATCCTTGCCATGGCAGGCGTGGACTACAGCAATGTGGTCGAGCCGGAATATTCGGCAGAGCGGCTGCGCCAGGGCCCAAGAATTATCGAAACCATCGAAGAAACCTGCGACGAAGCGCTCGCTGTATGGAAGGACCGTGAAAGCACCCGGCATCGACTGCAAAAAAAAATGAAATACTATGAACGC
>JAIPDT010000102.1 GCA_021737545.1 Desulfobacteraceae bacterium | reverse complement strand
TATAATCGTATTCATGGGTGGAATCAGCCTAAAGAGCCTTTGGAAGAGAAATCCTGCCGGTTTTATCAATACCTTCCTGCAAAAGGCTGTTTGCCCTTTTTTCTATCAAGGTTGTAACTTCTGTTTCCGCCGGCCCGCCGTGAGGGGGATTGTATTTAAGCCCCCCGTCTTCCGGGGGATTATGAGAAGGCGTGATCACCACTCCGTCTGCCAGGCCCTGTTTTTTCCCCCTGTTATATGAAAGAATGGCATGGGAAATCACCGGGGTCGGGGTATACCCTCTTCCGGCCTGGATCATGACCTCGATTTTTTCTGCGGCAAACACTTCCAGGGCGGTTGAAAAGGCCGGCTCTGACAGGGCGTGTGTATCCATGCCCAAAAACAGCGGGCCGGTTATCTGCTTTGACTTGCGGTAGTCTGCTATGGCCTTGCTTACAGCAGCAATATGGGCCTCGTTAAAGCTTTTCCGAAATGCAGATCCCCGGTGCCCTGAAGTGCCGAACGCAACCCGCTGCGCAGGGTCCCGGGGATCAGGGCGATCCGTGTAATAGGCGGATACAAGCCGCGAGACGTTTATCCGCATCTCCGCCGGCGCTTTTTTGCCGGCCAGCTCATGCACTGCCATAATCTTTTCCTCTAATTCAGGTTATTTTCTAATATTTGCCCGCAAGGCCGAGTTTTTGAAATTTCAGCGAAGGTATTTGCTAAATCCCGAAAACGGTCAGGAGCAAAAAAACTGACCCCGACCGAAGGGCTTCCTTTTGCGCAAAAATGCCGCTATTCCAAGCGTATTGCCCCTTCCGGGCAAATTTCCTGGCAGCAGAAACAGGTTATGCATGTTTCTGCATCCACAACAGGCAGATCAGTGTCCTCGTCCATGGTCAGGGCTGATACCGGGCATTGCTCCACACAGGTTCCGCAGCCGGTGCAGAAATCCTTATAAGGCCTGGGCAGTAATTGGGTGCGCCTCTCCATAATATCCTGCCCCGATTGATCACGATGACCCACTTCACCGCCGAAAGGAGGCAGCTTGAAATCAGTGACAGGTTCAAGCTTTCCGTACAGCTTGATTGATTCCGGGGCGTAATCGCCCAGCCCTCTTTCCTTTGCATACCTCAGAAAGCCCAGACTGTCCGGATCAAGACTCATCATCTGCGAAATCACAGAGTCAACCGCAACCGCGTTATCGCCTGCAATGATGCAGCCTATATCCCGCAGGTCAGACGAAGCAGGGCCGTTTCCTTCCATGCCCACCACCGCATCAACTATAAACAAGTCAGGCACCCGCAAACTAAAAACATCCACCACAGCCTTATGGAATCTTTCAGGAGATCCGGCAGCCCTGTGAATTCTGGCCTTTAACGCCCCCGGTAATATGCCGTAACTGTTTTTGATTGCTCCGGTCACCACTGTAAGACCGTGGGTCTTGAACTTGGGCAGACTTATGACTATATCCGCATCCATTACTGCGCGCGAAACACTTACAGTATCCATGAAATCAGGGTTGAAAGATACAGGGACCGAATCCCCGCCAATGTTTTCATAATATCCGCCTGCAGCCTCTATAAGTCCGGCTTTTTCAAAGCTTTCCTGATTGGCCCCGTAATCGAAGAGGCCCGGATTGTCTCCCACAATGATGGAAGCCGGATCAGCGGATGCAACCTTTTCCACCACCGCAGAAACCAGAGCCGGATGAGTTGTAACGCCTTCCTCAGGACGGGCAGATTTAAGCACATTGGGCTTGATAAGGATTTTTTTGCCCGCCATGTCAAGTGAGAAAAGTGTAAATGCCCGCTCAACAGCATCCCTGACGTTATCATAGGTAGCCGGGTGAATCATAACTTCAGCCATAGCGCCCCCTTTCCAGAAACTCTTTAAGCTCATTTAACACGTCCGTAAAATCAGACCATGATATATATTCTGCCCCGTTCTTTTCAAGATAACGGGCAAGACCGTCCCTGGCAAACACCAGGTCGCCTTCTTTAGCCATATTGAAATCTGTTCGTCCGTCACCGATCACTATCCTGGGGTCGGCATCAAAACGCTTCATCACCTCGGCCTTGGCAACCAGTTCCGTGCCGCCTTCAAACTCCGAATTAACCTTTAGATACTGTCCGGCGTCATCAACATCCGCGGCAAAAACCCGGTGGATCCTTTTTATCAGGGGCCCCAGCCCCGCTTCGACCATACCGCGCACTCCGCCTGATAAGATCACAAAGGGAATCCCCCGCTGCTCCAGAAAATCGAGAAACTCTTCAAATCCGGAACGCAGAGGAATTTTTCGAACAAACGAAAGCGCCTCGTGATAGCGCTCCGAAGGTATAGATTCAAGCATTTCGCGCACTCCGCTCCGGAGCGTAACAGAACCTGAGCGCAGTTTCTGTTTCATATCATTCCATTTGTCAGGCAGAAAATGCTCAAACACTCCCTGAAGAGTTTCCTGTGAGGTGATGGTGCCGTCGAAATCGCAAAACACGTAAGGTTTGTTTCCGCCCCCGCTGTCAGCCATTTACAGCCTCCATGATAAATCAGATGCAAAATTCAAATCTCAGGTTACCCGGCAGGTTCACTTTCCGCCAGAGACGACGCCAATTCCTGAATATATCTCATCAGGTAATTATTTACACTTTCCACATCTTCCATCTCCAAAACAGCATCCAACACCTGCCGGGCCTCCGCCTGACTGATATTCCGAATAAACTGCTTGGCAGCCGGAATCGACGACGGGTTCATGCTGAGACGGTCCGCAGCCATGCCTGCATAAAGCAAAAGGCAGGCGGGTTTGACAACAGCTTCCCCGCATATGCTCACCTGTTTGTTCTGAGTCTTGCAGATCCTGACGATCTGGTAGATAGTAGCGATTACAGAGGGGTGCAGGGCATTATAAAGATTGGCCACCTTCTTGTTGTTTCTGTCCACTGCAAGAAGATACTGAATCAGGTCGTTTGTTCCGATGCTTACAAAATCAACGTATTTGAGCAGGCGGTCGAGTATGGCCACGGCTGCAGGGACTTCTACCATGATTCCGGTTGAAATCTCCCTGTCATATGGGATTTTTTTCTCATCGAGCATCTGTTTTTCAGCTTCCACAAGTTCCACAACTCTGCGAATCTCTTCAACCCCGGATATCATGGGAAAAAGCAGATGCACTCTGCCGTGGGCCGAGGCACGCAAAATTGCCCTTATCTGCCTGCGGAATTCATCTTCGAGCTCCAGGCTTATGCGTATGGATCGCCAGCCCAGAAAGGGGTTGTCTTCCCTGGGATAATCCAGATAAGAGAGGAACTTATCCCCGCCCACGTCAAACGTCCTTATGGTAACAGTGCGGCCTTCTGCCTTCTTTAGCATCCTTGTATAAAGCGAAACCTGATCTTCTTCGCTCGGAAAACTCCGGCGCAGCAGAAAGGGAAACTCGGTTCGATACAAACCGATATGGTCAGCCCCGTACTCGCGTACATGAGGGATATCCGAGAGCAGGCCGATATTGGCCCCCAGGCGGATGTGCACACCGTCGCGGGTCACTGCCGGAAGGTCGCGAATGGTGGAAAGCCTCTGCCTGATTCTCCGGTTTTCCTTATGCCGACGCTCATATTCCTCCCTTATAACAGTATCCGGATTGACAAATACAAAGCCCGAAGCCCCGTCGACAATAAGATAATCTTTTTCCCGCACGTGCTCGAAAAGGCTTTCAACTCCTATAACAATCGGAATCTGCAGAGATTTTGCCAGAATCACCGTATGCGAAGTACGCCCACCGCTGGCAGTTACAATCGCCTTGAGATTGGGCTGTCGAATGGCAAGCAGGTCCACGGGCGAAATATCGGATGCCACCACTATAGTGGGCTGGGTCAGGGGTTCATGGGGGTCTCCGGTTGCTCCCATAAGGTGGCCCAGCACCCTGCGGCCTATATCAAGCACGTCTGCTGCACGCTCGCTAAGATAAGCGTCATCCATATTGCGAAAGGTTTCCACATATTCGAGTATCACCTGCTTGAGAGCAAATTCTGCGCACCGGCCCGAACGAATGTGTTCAATAATCCTGCTCTTTAACCCCGGGTCCTGAAGAAACATAAGGTGTGCATCAAGAATCGCGGATTCCTGTTCCGAGGCATTCATACCCTGCCCTGCCACCTGCCGGATCTGTGCGGCCGCGTTTTCAAAAGCCTCATTCAGCCGTTTTATGTCGGTTTCAGGGGATTCGGCCAGAGCACATTGCACATTGTCGAAATCTATGTTTTCAGGAAGATAATGTGCATACCCTTCTGCTACCTCCTCTGACACAGGGTCGCCCCTTAGATGCACAGATCCTCCCGAGGCGGTATTCGCTTCTCTTCGTTGAACCACGGGCTGTGGGAAAATTGATTTACGCCGCGCCAGATCATCGAGAAGGCCGGTATAAGCCACGGTCGCGGAAACCTGGCTTGCAATGTTTGCAAAAAACGGGATATCCCCCTCTTTTATTCCGTCTTTTGCAACAGTCTGAATCACCAGCACCCCCAGAACCTTCTGGTGGTAGATCAGGGGCAGGCCAAGAAAAGTTGCGTATTTTCCCTCTCCGCTTTCCTTATAAAACTTGAACCTGGAATGGGTTTCAGGATGAACCACGAAAACCGGACACATCCGCTCCAGGGTCAGGCCGGTTAACCCCTCGCCCACCCCCATTTCAATGGTGTCAACCGATGACCGGGCAAGGCCGCAGGTGGCCTTTAAAACAAGCCTGTTTTCGGAGGGGTCATAAACATAAACCGAACAAACATCGATTCCCAGGCTTCCGGCCACCTTGCATACAATCCGGTCCAGTGTTGTTTCCGGATCCTCGGAATCGGTAATTGTCTGGAAAATATCTTCAAGGATACTTATCTGATGTGCCTGCATGGCGGTATTCCCGATAACTTACAGCAACATTTAAATCCGTTTTTTATGAGTATAAAACAATGACAGTTTCGTAAAAAGTCAATTTTTAGATGGCAAAGTAAAAAGTTCAAGATCAAGGCGCGCAAATATCGAGGAATGCAGCGTACTTAATCGTACGTGAAATTCCGGAGATATACAGCGCAACGCAGATATTGGACTTTTTACTTCGCCATCAAATAATATATTCAAGATTTACTGTTTGTTCAAGAAACATCTGAGTGACATTTCTATCAACCTTTTGTTCACTCCGGACTATGAGAATTTTTCAAGGGATTCCAGGATCTCGTCGCGTCTGGCCTCGAGCTCGTCAAGTTTTTGTATAAAAACCGGCTTTACCGAATGAGGAGGTATCCGCTCATTTAAGTCCTTTATCTCGGACTCGATTCGGGCGAGTTTTTCCTCAAGCTCCTGTTTTCTGTCAGGCATGAACTGGTCCTCCCTTTTACCTTAAATATAAAAAATTGATAAGCAGGTTTTCTCTTAACAAACACCTTTATATTAATGCCTCAATCCTGACGTCTACAATCATCTGTCAAATTATTATAAGAGTCTGTGCGGCGATTGCAACGTCCAGCAAATAAAAGACTTTTTCTGATCTTCGCATGGAGGGCAAAGGGACAATATTACTTCGGTCCGCAGCGCAGCGAGTCTTAGAACTGCCCGGCCCGAGTGCGCGTACGCCAGGGTTGCACCGAGCGCCGGGGGCACGCAGCCGACAAACTCCGCCTTCATTTGACAATTAGGGGCAAAACGTTTAAATTTTTTATTCAATTAAACAAATTGCCCGGAGGAAATATTGGTTCTGGTTATCGGTGAAATCCTAATGGATGTTTTTCCGGAATATCGGCGCATAGGAGGTGCGCCGTTTAACTTTTCCTATCACCTGCACCACTTCGGCCTGCCGGTAAAATTCATCTCCCGGATCGGAGATGATGATGCAGGCAAAGAGATCCTTGAAACCCTTAGGCACAATAAGTTTGACACCAGCGGCATACAGATCGACCGTGACCGCCCCACTGGAAAAGTCCTGGTTCATCCTGATACAAAAGGCGGGCACCGGTTTGAAATCCTTCAGGATGTTGCTTATGACCGACTCGAATTGCCGGATTACCCGGAATCTGCGGCAGGCGGGACTTCTCAGCTGATTTATTTCGGAACCCTTATCCAGCGCACCCCGGAAGCTTTCCGGAAAGTCCAGCAATTTCTTAAAAACCGAAAGCCCCAAACCCGCTGCCTATACGATATCAACCTTCGTCCGGGTTGCTACAACTCAGAAATCGTGGACAAATCCCTTTGCCGGGCCGACATCCTGAAAATAAACCGAGAAGAGATCGAAACGGTTCAAAAGATGCTCGGCAGCAATCCCGGAAAAGAAGAATTCGTCGCCTGGCTGATGAAAAAATACGGCATTGATATGGTTTCCCTGACCAGCGGCAGCGATGGCAGTGAATTGTTTGACGGACAATCCCGCTATACCACAGAGATACCCGAATTCGGGCCGGTGGCCGATACAGTGGGCGCAGGCGATGCTTATGCCGCGGTGCTGGCGTTCGGATATCTTAAAAACTGGACGCCCGCAAAGATACTTTCCGAAGCAACCGGGTTTTCTGCACGAATCTGTAAAATAAAAGGCGCGGTTCCCAGAGACCGCTCCTTTTACGAAACATTTATAAACCAGGATACAGGAGAAACACATGCCTGAAAATGAAAAACAGTTATATATTCAAATGTTTAGCATTCACGGCCTGGTTCGTTTTGGAAATCAGGAACTCGGCAGGGACGCTGATACAGGCGGTCAGGTTCAATATGTTGTGGAACTGGCCAAACACCTCAGCCGGCGACCCGAGATTCGCAAAGTGGACCTTTTTACCAGGCTCATTGATGATCCCAGGGTATCTGATGACTATGCCCGCGGGATAGAAGAATATAACGACAAATGCAGGATCGTGCGCATACAGTGCGGGGGCAGAAGATATATACGCAAGGAACTGTTATGGCAGCATCTTGATGAATACGTTGATAAGACCATCAAGTTCATAAGAAAAGAAGGCGAATGCCCGGACATCTTTCACGGCCACTACCCTGATGCGGGCTATGTTGCAATGAAGCTGGCAGAAATCTACGATCTGCCCTTTGTTTTCACAGGTCATTCCATGGGGATCCCTAAGAAGCAAAAACTGCTTGGCGACGGAATGAAAGAGTCCGAAATTATAAAGAAATATAAAATCGATACCCGTATCGATGCCGAAGAGCGCATCCTGAAAAACGCTGACATGATTGTTACCAGTACCAACCAGGAAATCACCGAGCAGTACGGGCTTTACGAAAACTCGGATTTTCCGGAATACAGGGTCATTCCCCCGGGCATCGACGTGGAACGATTTCATCCTTATTACCATGACCGTCTGCCGGAGGTTGAAAAACCGGAGTACGCCAAATATGCTCAGGCCAACATGCTCACCCAGTTGGAACGTTTTTTGATGTATCCGGAAAAACCTCTGATACTTGCGCTTTCCCGGCCTGACAAGCGGAAAAATATTTCAGGGCTCATCCAGGCCTACGGCGAAGACAAGGAACTGCAGGCAATGGCCAATCTGGCAATATTTGCCGGCATCCGCAAGGACATAAATGAAATGGAGGACAATGAAAAGGAAGTTCTCACCCGGATGCTGCTTATGATGGACCGGTATGACCTTTACGGCAAAATGGCGATACCCAAAAAACACGATCCTGAATACGAAGTGCCTGAACTATACCGCATAGCTGCTGAAAAACGCGGTGTTTTTGTCAATCCCGCTCTTACGGAGCCTTTCGGCATCACCCTGCTTGAAGCGGCAGCAACCGGTTTGCCGCTTGTGGCCACAAACGACGGCGGTCCGAGTGACATTATAGGCAACTGTGAAAACGGCATTCTCGCAGACCCTACCAAACCGCAAAAAATCGCTGAAGCCATCCGTAAAATACTTGTTGACGAACAGTTGTGGCAGGGTTATTCCAAAAAAGGTATCATGAACGTACGCAGATTCTATACCTGGGACAGCCATGCTGAAACATATACAAAGGAAATCACCCCCATAGCCGAACAGCGCGCCGTCTCCAGACCCCAGATTACTGAATACGGAAAAGCAGTGGGCAAACGCTTTTCGCGTATTCAGCGTTTTTTGATAACAGATATAGATAATACCTTGATCTGCAATGAAGATCCGTATATGGAGGAGCTGATAAAATGGCTTGCGGACAACAGTGAGAAAACCGGCTTTGGAGTGGCTACCGGCCGGCTTTCCGAATCCGCGGTAAATATATTGGAAAAACACGGATTCCCACGGCCGGACGTGGTTATCTCGGATGTGGGCACCGAAATTTACTACGGAGCCGATCTTCGCTACGATCAGGGCTGGGATACCCATATTGCCAGAGGATGGGACAAGGAGAAAATAACGGATCTTCTTTCGAACTTTAATTTCCTGGAACTGCAGGAATCGCCGGCCCAGCGGAAATTCAAAGTCAGTTATAACATGAAGCCAGGCAAAGACAGGCTCGCAAAGATCCATCAGAAGCTGTCCAAAAACAAAATTCGATACACCCTTGTATACTCCCATGAAAAATACCTGGATATAATCCCCTACCGCGCATCCAAGGGCAAGGCCATCAGGTATTTGAGCTACAAATGGGAGCTTCCGCTACAAAGATTTTTGGTAAGCGGGGATTCCGGAAACGATGAAGAAATGCTGCGCGGCGAGCAGATGGGCGTGGTGGTAGGCAATTACAGCCCTGAACTCGAAAACTTAAAAGGCATAAACAGGATCTATTTTGCAGAAAAACCCTGTACAGGCGGAATCCTGGAAGGAATCAAAAAATATTCCTTTGCCTGACAAAAGGACCTGAAAACATGAAAAAAGCCTGGTATACCGCAATTGTCCTTTTATTGCTTATATCCGTTGCAATAATCCCGGCTGAGGCAGAACACAACAAAGAACAGCTCAATGTATTTGTCAGCATATTGCCCCAGAAGCATTTTGTGGAACAAATCGCAGGGGATCGCGTCAATGTAAATGTCATGGTTGCTCCGGGTTCTCATCCCGCAACCTACGAACCGGCTGCGCGCCGGATGGCCGCGCTGTCTGAATGCGACCTGTATTTTGCAATCGGAGTGCCGTTTGAAAAAGCCTGGATGGAAAAAATCCGTTCGGCGAATCCAAACATGCGGATTGTTTACACTGACGCCTGGATTAAAAAGCAGCCGATCGGGCGCCACAGCCACGAAAGCCGCTCTCCGGGCTCAGATGATCCCCACATATGGCTTTCCCCTCCGCTGGTGATGTTGCAGGCAAGGCATATTGTAAGGGCTTTGACCGAGGCGGATCCGCAGAATAAAGACTTTTACGAATCCGGCTACAGGGAATTCATTTCAAAGACGGCTGCGCTGGACAAAAAGCTGCGTGAACTTTTCCCGCCGAATAAATCAACACCGGAATTCCTGGTATTCCATCCCTCATGGGGATATTTTGCAGATGCCTACGGTTTAAAGCAGATCGCGGTGGAAACCGACGGCAAATCTCCTAAACCTGCTGAAATCAAACAGCTCATAACCCATGCCAGAAAAAGAAAAATCCGGGCGGTCCTGGTACAGCCCAAGATTTCGGCCCGCACGGCAGAAATGATCGCCCGCGAAATAGACGGAAAGACTCTCCCCGCCGATCCCCTGGCAGAAAACTGGAGGGAGAATCTGCTCGAAGTTGCAAAACAAATCCGCCGGGCGGCGAGGTAGACAACCATGGATAAGCCGGTTATTTGCGTTAAGGAAGTTTGCTTTTCCTACGATTCCGGCCCCGTGCTTGAAAACGTGACTTTTTCCGTGGCTGAAAACGAGTTTCTGGCAATTATCGGTCCCAACGGCGGAGGCAAATCAACCCTGGTAAAACTGATTCTGGGTCTTTTAAAACCTGATACCGGCCGGATCAGAGTTTTTGGAAAGTCGCCGCACAAGGTTTCCCGGCGTTTCGGATATGTCCCTCAGGATGTTGCCATCAATCGGTCCTTTCCCATTTCAGTTATGGACGTGGTTTTAATGGGACGGCTGCGGCACGGCGGCTGCCGCATCACCAGGCAGGACCGGGAAGCGGTGGTTAATGCCCTTGAGACTATGGGTATGAAAGAGTATAAAGACCAAAAGATCGAAAATCTTTCAG
>JAIPDT010000101.1 GCA_021737545.1 Desulfobacteraceae bacterium | reverse complement strand
ACCGTGGCTTATAATGCCCTGAACCCATTCCACAATATTGTATCCCATTGCATGCAGGGTACGGGAAAAATCCTCGGACCCGAGAAATTGCCGGTTGCTGTAATCACCTGCATCTTCGACCAGGGTATAAAAGGCGTTATAGCCCTCGGCAAAAGCGCTGTTTACCATTTCGTCCACGCGGCTTGCCGACAGGCCTGCTTCTTCTGCAATTTTACTCCGCGCCGCGGAAGGGGCCTCTGAGCCCGGATACGGGCCCAGCAGTTTAAGATTGCCGAATGCAACACTGTGCAGCAGGAGACGCACCCTGCCGGCATCTCCGAGTTTTTCCGAAAGTCCGTCCAATACACGGGTACGCCCCTCTTCTGAAAGTCCGTCAAGATTAAAGGTTATTACCCCGACTCCGGTTTCGCGCAGCCTGTCAAACTCCGGCTCTATTCTCTTCATGGCGCTTTTACGGTCGCGATGCACTATGCACAGGTTCATGCCGCAGGCGGCGAGCTTTTTTGCCGCCGCCAGGCCGAATCCGCTTGATCCGCCGATAATGACCGCCCACCAGTCTTTGTTAAATTCCATCATACTGAAAATTCCCTGGCTGCCGCCGAAAACGAGGTGATCGATTTACAGTTTACATCCAGACTTCTAAAGAAATTCTTCAAGGGACGATTGGGGCCTACCTCGTAGATCATGTGTGATTTTTCCACCAGGGCATACATGTTGTCCCGCCATTTCACTGATCCGCTCAACTGGGATACCAGGGCTTCAATCACGCTCGATGTCGCAGCCGCATGAAACAGGCCGGTGTAATTGGAGGTGACTCGCACGGCCTGACCGGCGTTGAGCCTTGTCGAAATCGCGTTTAACACGTCCTGAAACTTGTCCTTGATCGCGTTCATAAACCTGCTGTGAAACGGGGCGCTGACGTTTAACGGCACAAACCTCATGTTTTCCTCGTCGCCTACGACCCTTGATATGCGTTCTTTGGCCTTGCCCATGCTGTCGGCCTGCCCCGAGATAACAACCTGATCAGTGGAATTGATATTGGCCACATCCACGGGAATATCCTCCAGAATTTTCCGGATTTGCTCGATACCCATATTTTTTGATATCACCGCCGCCATAGCCCCCTCTCCCGGAGGAGAGGCCTGCTGCATCAGGTGCCCGCGGGTTTCGACGATTTTCAAGGCGTGTTCAAACGACATGGCCCCGGCCGCCACCAGTGCCGTGTATTCGCCCAGGCTGTGGCCGCCGAAATAATCCGGGGAAAAACCGTACAAATCCTGCAAACCCCGCAGCATAGCAATTTCGGTGGTAAGAATGCAGGGCTGGGCGAATTCGGTAAGATTCATCCGTTCATCTTCGGAAAAGCACATGGCTCCCACATCCCATCCGAGAATCTTTGAGGCGTCTTCAAATGTTCTGCGGCTTGCCTCAATATTGTCGTAAAAGTCCTTGCCCATTCCCGGGCGCTGACTGCCCTGTCCGGGAAAAACAACTGCAGTTTTCGTATTTTCTCTCATATCCGCCTCCGTGACTGGATGTTTTTGATATTTCATGATTATTTGCTTGTTAACCGGAAAAGAGTCTCGGTCTTCCAAACGATTGGCACCATCTCCATACAAAAAACGTGCCAACCTCTATATATTTATAATAACTTATTGATTTTTAAGTATTTATATATACAACAACCCCGGGCAAACAGCTTCTGCAACAGGGATTTATCCGGACATTGCATGTACAAGCCCTGTGCATTATGTGCATAAAAGCGAATAAACGAGGAGAGATAAATCTCAAAGTGCAATTATACCGGAGGGTTTCAAAAGAGAGAGTCTACGATATTGGCACGATGGTTAAAAACAATAAACATAGCGGTGACTGCCGACCCCGCCATCGCCAGGGGGAAGTCCTGCCACTTTGCCATGGTTGCTCCCGCAAGCACGCCCACCATGGCAAACGAACCTATAAACGGCCGGCGTACCAGTCCGAACGCGATTGACCAGACAATGCATGACCACAGTGCGGCTACAGGAACGATTACTGCGGAAAATCCCAGGTAATTGGCCACGCCTTTGCCCCCGCGAAACCCGTGGAAACAGGGATACCGGTTACCAATCAGCAGCGCCAGCCCGAACCAACCCACCGACGGCGGGGGAAACAGAAGCATTGCTGCAGCGGATACAGCGGCGGCTCGCCCGAGATCCAAAAACAATACCAGGGCCGCAGCCCTCAATCCGGCCTGGCGATAGACATTCGTCGCACCGGGATTACCGCTGAACCGGTTTCTGGGATCCCCTTTTTGAAAGAGCCGAAAAAAAACGATCGCAAAATTGACCGATCCGAGGCAATAAGCAAAAAAAGCAAACAAAATAATCCACATGGCATTTGCTCACAATAAAATCGGAGCCAACACGCTCCCTAAGTGCTGACTCCGATCATAATCATGCTTCCTGTCACAGACCGGGGCCTGCCGCGCAGGTCTATGCCCGAAATCTGTTCACATCTCTGGCTGTCTTTATTAGAGAATCTCCTGAAGTGTAAGCTCGAACGTCAGGTCCTTGCCGGCCAGAGGATGATTGGCATCCAGGGTCACCTTTTCTTCTCCCACGTTGGTTACCGTAACCACGATGTTCTGGCCTTCCTCCTGTTTTAACTCGAGTTGCTGGCCGAGTTCGGGATCGATATGCTCAGGAAACTGCGATTTTTCCACTTCGATGACCATTTCATCCTTGTAATCTCCGTAGGCCTTTTCCGGCGGAATTGTGGCTTCCTTTGTATCTTCGGGCGCCATTCCCACGACAGCCTCTTCTACGCCGGGAATTATATTGCCTTCTCCGATTTTAAACTCTAGCGGGTCCTTACCCTCGGAGCTGTCGAATACCGAACCATCATCAAGTTTGCCCTTGTAATGGACTTTGACGGTATCGCCCTGCTTTGCCTGTGTCATAGTTATTCTCCTTTCCCATGAATAATAAAAATCTTTGCATGACGAAAAGGATGAACATTACACGGCCGCCTTCCGCTGGTGAAAAGGCGACATGAAGGATTTCTTCAAGATATGCCTGATGTGAAAATGAACAACCTTTCTCAATCTATTGCCATAATTTTATAAAAATAATATATAATATTGCTTTATGCAACCCCAAACCTGGATTTTTTATTGCTTCGGCCATATGCGGCCTCGGCGCAAAGCTTTGGTTGCAACCCCTTGTTCGTTCCTTGACAAACAATCTTAAGGGGCTCATTATCTGCTCAGTCAAAAATTTTATTCCCGGCAACCATACGAATCTACATGCACAGGCATCCGGAATGGATAAAAAAAACGCACATAAAAATACTGCCCGGCATCGATACTTTGATATTCACCCTCCGGTGTTCTGGCCTGCAGCGATCCTGCTGGGACTTTTTATTGCAGTAACTTTGCTGGTCGGAACCCCCATGGAAAAAATTTTTTCCGGAATACAAAATGCTATTTCAAATAATTTCGGATGGTTTTTAATAATATCGGTAAATTTCTATCTTCTGGTAATGCTGTATATAGCCTTTAGCAGATACGGCGACATAAGGCTTGGAGGAAAAAACGCTGTACCGGAGTTTTCCCGGACAGCATGGTTTGCCATGCTCTTTTCAGCGGGTATGGGCATAGGTATTCTTTTTTGGAGCGTGGCTGAACCGATATATCATTTTACCGATCCTGTTTTTAGTGCAGGCGGCGGCACAAGTGCCGCAAAAGAAGCCATGAAAATCACGTTTTTGCACTGGGGACTGCATCCATGGGGCATTTATGCCCTGGTAGGAATGTCTCTGGCTTTTTTTGCATTCAACCGGAACCTGCCGCTTGCCATCCGGTCCGTTTTCTATCCGCTGCTCGGAGACAAAGTATACGGTTACTGGGGTGATGCTATAGATGTCCTGGCGGTGCTCTCAACACTGTTCGGCCTTGCCACCTCGCTGGGTTTTGGGGTCCAGCAGGTCAACGCCGGCCTTAATCACCTTTTCGGAGTGCCTGACAATATATATATCCAGGTTCTTCTGATTGTCTTAATTACAGCGGCAGCAACCGTCTCCGTGGTATCCGGCTTGGATAACGGAGTAAAAAAACTCTCTGAACTCAACCTGAACATAGGGGCTGTTCTTCTGGCATTTCTTCTGCTTGTGGGACCGACCCTTTTTATACTCGATACATTCGTCCAAAACACCGGCGTTTATCTAAATGAATTCTTCGAAATCAGCTTCTGGGCCGAAGGATACCGGGAAAGCAGCTGGCAGAATCAATGGACGATATTTTACTGGTCGTGGTGGATATCCTGGTCTCCTTTTGTGGGAATGTTTATCGCCAGAATATCCAGGGGACGCACCCTGCGGGAATTTGTCCTAAGCGTACTGATCGTGCCTTCGCTTCTGACCTTTCTTTGGATAACGGCGTTCGGAGGATCTGCACTGCTTTTAGAACTTCAGGGCACAGGCCAGATTGCCGAAGCCGTCAGACAGAACGTGGCTATCTCGATTTATGAACTGCTCCAGAACTTTCCTCTTGCGCCGTTCGCCAATTTTGCGGCGGTTTTGCTGGTCATAAGCTTTTTTATCACCTCCTCGGATTCCGGGTCCCTGGTAGTTGACGCTTTTACCTCGGGCGGCAAACTTAATTCGCCTGTTGTCCAACGCGTTTTCTGGGCCTCAATGGAAGGTGCGGTTGCCGCGGTGCTGCTTGTCGGAGGCGGGCTAGGGGCTCTGCAGACAGCTTCGATAACCACCGGGCTGCCTTTTGCCGCAGTGCTGATCCTCATGGGATTCAGCCTGAAAAAAGGCCTGGAAAAAGAATACGAAAAGGAGCGGCTCCGTGAAAGAGCCATTGAACGGGAAAGCTACGAAGAACTTATCGAAAATTTGATTGAAAAACACCGCTCATAAAGAATGACAGACTCATAAAAAGTCAATATTTAGATGGCAAAGTAAAAAGTTCAAGATTAAGGCGAGCAAATATCGAGGAATGCAGCGTACTTAATCGTACGTGAAATTCCGAAGATATGCAGCGCAACGCAGATATTGGACTTTTTACGAAGCCTTCAAGAATACATATATTCATATTCACAGGGAATTATCCGCCATGGAAGCCATTGAAAACATCCTGGTCTGCCTTGACCTTACAGAGATCGATGCAAGCCTGATAGATTATGCCGCATTCATTGCTGACTCATTCAAAGCTGATAAAGTGTCTTTCGTACATATTATTCAGGCATATGATCTTAGTAAAAAATCAAGCCGATCCTTTCCGGACCTGAAAACATCTTTGAACCAAATGGTCCGCGACGAACTCAATCAACGCATCAGCGAAAATTTCCGCCGCAATCATAAGACCGATATCGAAGTCCGCGTCGAGGAAGAGGACGCGGCCGAAGGTCTGCTTGCCTGCGTCAGGGACCTTAAGGCGGATCTGCTGCTGCTGGGACAAAAGCGCGGTGAAGACAGAGAGGCCAGGTACGGCCGCAAAGTTGCGGCAGAAACGACATGCGATGTTCTTTTTGTACCGGAAAAATCTCTTCCGTTGCTTGAAAAAGTGCTCTGTGCTGTTGATTTTACCGAGGAATCCAGAGCGGCATTCGACCGGGCCCTTTATTTAAGTGAAAACAGGGGCGCATCGGTAACATGCTATTTTATTCATGATATCACGAAAGCATATTTTCCCGCTTCCACACCAAAAAGTGCTGACAGAAACCAGAGCCGCGCAGAAAAAAAATTCCGGGAATTTATCAAAACCTTTGACAGGTACCCGGAAAACTTTACATGTCGGATAGAGGCCGTTGATGAACTCACCAGCGAGGCGCAAAAAATCTACCAGGCCGCCGAGGATGAAAAAGCAAGTTTGATCATCGTTGGTGCAACCGGAAGCACGGATACAGAAACCTCGCTTCTTGGAAACATTTCCGAATCCCTGCGGCGGATGCAAAAATCCATCCCGGTGATGATAGTCAAGCATGCGGAAGAAAAAAAATTCTTTTTCCAATTGTTTGATTAGAAACCGTTTATCGACGATTTGCATTCTGCATTAAATTGTTATAGGATAAAGACATTTTATTTTCCGCGGGTGACTTATTCTCCCGAATGAAAAAGAGGTAGAATTTATGATTCTCCTTATTCCAATCGGCCCTGTCCCGATCTACCTGATCTCATGGCTTGAAGACAAACTGGGCTTGTATGTAAACCATCCTGTCAAAACCGGCAAGGCCGTACCCTTGCCGCGCGGCGGCTATGATCCGGATAGGAAACAATACAAAGGCGATTCTGTCATTGAACTGCTATGCGGAATAGAGCACCACGGAGCCGAAGGGGTTGTGGGGCTCATTGACCAGGACTGCTATACCCCCGGATTGAACTTTATTTTCGGGCAGGCGGTTTCAGGCGGGCGTGAAGCATTTGTGGCCCTTCCCAGGCTGCGCCCCCCTTGCCCGGGCATGGAAGAGGACAAAAACCTGTTCAAAGAACGGGTGTTAAAAGAAATCGTTCATGAACTTGGCCACACATGGAACCTGCCCCATTGCGAGCAGCCCGGATGCGTCATGCGGTTTTCGGATTCCGTCAAGGACGCGGATGAAAAAAACTCCGACTTCTGCGACCGCTGCAAAGAAAAGCTTGCCGTTTAATAAATCCTGCCGATGCTTCTTCTGCCCGCGTATTGTCAAGACACGGGGGAAAGGACAAGCGAGGTACGGGTGGGAAGGTAGAGCTTTAAAAAATCACCGCCTTTTTCCCCTTCATTAATTGTAAAATGCATCTGTTCTGAATCCACGCGGCCGTGGCCGCCGTATTCCGGTGCATCCGAGTCCAGGATTATTGCGTATTTCCCCGCGGGAGCCGCAATCCGGTAGCCGGTATGGGAAGTGGCCGGATGGAAGTTGAATACAAAAATCAGACCGTTTCGTTCAAATGCCAGGACCTTGTTTTCCTCATGCTGATGTAGCAGGTGCGGTTCAGAGTTTTCCGGGATTTTGTGTTTCTCTGCCGCCTCTATCATACCCCGGTCAAAACGCAGCAGGAATTTGTACTTAAGATGGTCCGCCTCCGCCAAATGCCACTGCCTGCGGGCATATCGGTATGACCATCCGTTTGCTTCCCTGGGAAAATCTATCCATTCGGGATGACCGAACTCATTTCCCATAAAATTCAGATATCCGTGTCCCGCCGTTGCCAAAGTCAACAACCGAATCATTTTATGAAGGGCAATCCCGCGATCCACGCCCGGGTGAGGATCGTCTGCGTGCATGTGCCAGTACATATCCGAGCCTATCAGACGAAAGATAAGTGTCTGATCACCCACCATGGCCTGATCGTGGGATTCGGCATAACTAAGGGTCTTTTCTTCTCTTCTGCGGTTTGTCAGTTCATACCATATCCCGCCTATTGGCCACTGCTCATCCCTGTACTCCTTGATTATCCGAATCCAGTAATCCGGTATTCCCATGGCGAATCTGTAGTCAAAACCCGTGCCCCCGGAGTCTGCCTCCAGGGCCAGGCCGGGCACGCCGCTTACATCTTCGGCTATAATGGCCGCATCCGGACGCAGTTCGTGCACCAACTTATTTGCCAGAGTCAGGTATGCAAGAGCGTCTTCGTCCAGGCTTTTGTCAAAGTAGTCGTCATAGGAGACAAAAGCCTTTCCCAGCCCGTGATGAGCATAGAGCATGCTGGTGATTCCGTCGAAACGGAATCCGTCAAACCCATACTCATCCAGCCAGAACCGGCAATTGGAAAGCAGAAAATGCAGCACCTGTAGCTTGCCGTAATCAAACAGCCTGGAACCCCAGTTGGGGTGATACCCCCGCTCACCTGCATGGAAGTACTGATACGTGGTACCGTCAAATCTGCTTAAACCCTCGACCTCGTTTGCGACCGCATGAGAATGGACAAGATCCATGACCACTGCAAGGCCGAGACCATGGGCCTCATCGACCAGCTCCTTTAGGTCCTCGGGGGTACCGAAGCGCGAGGATGCGGCAAAAAAATTCGAGACCTGGTAGCCGAAAGAAGCGTAATAAGGGTGCTCCTGTACCGCCATTAACTGAATGGTATTATATCCCAGATTCGCGATCCACGGCAATACATTTCGGGTAAACTCCCTGTAAGTACCGATCTTCTCTTCCTGCTGGGCCATACCTATGTGTGCTTCGTAGATCAGCGGGGGGCGGGCCGGGCGCCTGAACTGCGGGTTTTGCCACTGATAGGAAGACTGCGGGCTCCAGACCTGGGCGTTGAAAATCAGGGTATCCGGGTCCTGGACCACCCTGCGGGCATAGGCGGGAATACGATCCCCGCTTCCGCCCGGCCAGTAGATTCTAAGCCTGTAGAGCGTTCCATGAGCCAGCCTGCCCGCCGGAAGTTGAGTTTCCCAAATCCCGTCATTGTTTCGCACTAGCGCAAATCGTTCGTCTTCGCTCCATTGAGTCATGTCACCGATCAAATAAATCGCTTCTGCGTTCGGCGCCCATTCCCTGAAAATCCACTGATTGTCCCGGAAATGCAGACCGAAATACTCATGACCCGAAGCAAACTCCGGCAACGTCATACTTCCTTGTGTAAGGCGATGCTCGGTGGCCTCGATTTTTGCAGCCCGATCGGCAATAATCCGCTCATAAGGCTTTAAGTAAGGGTCGAGTTCCAGCAGCCTGCGCCATGGCTCGGTTGTTTTACTGTTGTGGTTCTGCATTATTCTCCTTTATGAGCGGCCGCTGAAGCATTTTTTCGTAAAGCTCTATGTAGCGGCCGGCTGTGACTTCATGGTTAAACATGGCCGCGCCTTGCTCCATGATCCGGGAAATCCGGCGCGTTTTTATCTTTGCCGGCATGCGGTAAAACCCCATGGCCTGGTCCACGGCCCACATAAGACCGGAGCTGTCGAATACTTCAAAAAGGAACCCGTTGCCGCGGTCCTTTTCTACGTCCAGATGTTCTATGGTATCATGGATTCCGCCTGTATCATGGGCCACCGGCAGAGTGCCATACTTGGGGCCGATCATCTGGGGCAGACCGCACGGCTCAAAACTCGAAGGCATCAGTAAAAAATCCGAGGCCGCGTATGCCAGCCGGGACAAAGCCTCGAAAAAGTTGCACACCGCCACCCGTTGCTCCAGGCCGTGAAAGTCAACAATGGAGAGAAAATGCCTTTGAAAAACCCCGCCTGCCACAAACACCACC
The DNA here is from genome assembly GCA_021737545.1 of Desulfobacteraceae bacterium. Taxonomy (GTDB): domain Bacteria; phylum Desulfobacterota; class Desulfobacteria; order Desulfobacterales; family Desulfosalsimonadaceae; genus Desulfosalsimonas. The sequence goes on along the minus strand of JAIPDT010000101.1, from coordinate 928 downwards.
TGGAGCCGGCTGTCCCAGTATTTGGCCACCATATGGTATAAAACATCGGCTAACAGCTGGCACCCTTTCTGCACCGGGTCAAGCCGGGATGGCCAGAAAAACATGGGGGCGTCTCCGTCCTGGATCAGCCCCAGATGCTTTTGAAGATAGAGCTTGTTTGCGCGCTTGCCCTTGACATGATCCCGCGAGGTATAGTTTCGGAAAAGCTCGGGATCCGAGGACGGCTCATACGAGGGGTCGGGCGCATTTAAAATACCGTAGGCACAGTCTGCCTCCACTTTATTTACAAGTTCACGGCGCAGGGAGGCCGAAACAAAATCGTGTTTCCCGGAAACGATTTCGTCTAAAAACGTGGGGCTTACCGTGTTTACAAAATGAGCTCCGAAAGCCCCGCTTACCAGAAAATCCACCGGATTGCTGCCGCGGGATTGCTCATAATTGACAGCCATATGCTCATAATAGAGCTCCTGCCAGAATTCCGCGGCATCAATGCCGCGATCTTCAATTTCCGCCAGTGTGGCCTTAACGGTATGAATGTTATGGATCGTAAAAAGAGAGGGTATGCCCGCTCTTCTTGAATATCCGGGAATCAACCCCGTCATCCAGTCGTTGCAGTGAATCATGTCCGGCCTGACTCTGGGCAGGATATTGTTGATAACCTCGCGCTGGAAAGCCAGGGCAATCTTTAAGTTTTCCTGAGAAAAATCTGAATACACATGATGCACATAATAAAACGCCCGGTCTTCTGCCAGATGAAGACGCTCCTGGGGCAGATATTTTCTGTAAGTATCAAGCTCTTTTTGATACAGTTGCCACAAAGCTCCCCCGACATTTCTGTGAAATATCCCCCTGTAGTCAGGCATGGCCACGTGAACGTCGGCGCCCAACGCAAAAAGCTTGCTGATAAGGGCAGCAGAAACATCGGCCA
>JAIPDT010000100.1 GCA_021737545.1 Desulfobacteraceae bacterium | reverse complement strand
GAAAGTCCTGCATGCCACAAAGCCTGTATTTCCACTGGATAGCCCTGCCTGGGGGTGGCTGCCGGAAAGTTGGTATCCATCCAGGTAAAATGTGCAGGGCTGAAAATCAGGCCGGTCTCAGGCTCCATTCTGATACCGTTGTCCGTACCCTGGGTATACCAAAATACAATGGAAAACAGAATCTCCCGCAATGTCCTGTCTCCCAGGGATTCTTCCAGAAAACCCGTGCCGCCCGAGGCTGCCGCAAGATCCCGGCAGACAATTATCAGCCACAGGGGCGCATCAGAAGTATCCCGGTTTCCCGCATCTTTTCCATGGATCATGTTGGGAAGAGTGCCGTTTTTCTCAAAGCGGGCAAAAAGCCGGATAATGGAAAGGGTCTTTTCATATGCCCCTTGCGCGACAAGGGCCCGGCAGAAAATAAGAGAGTCACGGCCCCAATCAAGAAACCAGGGATATCCGGCAATTACCGAGCTGCAATCATCACGCTTGACAAAAAAGTGTTTCATGGCTCGCTGCATTGCATCCATCGCAGACAGGGGTTCAAGGCTGTCTTCTTTCAAATGCGAAGATGACGCAGCGATGCTCTTATGCCGCCCTGCGGACTTTTCCATGGAAGCCTCCATACTAAGACATTGGCCTCCTCTAAGGCCGGCCTTGAAATATCCGGGGCTAAACAGGTCGGAGTCAGGTTCAAGACCTCGCCCGGCTTCCACGGGGCGATGCACCATGTATTTCCATTCAGGTTCATATACAAAGCCCGCGCCGGGCAGGTCAACCTCCAGCCTATGCTCATGGCCGGGCCGGAAGGAAAACCCTTCGGCCCGGGGATAAACAGCTTTCGGCCAGGAATGTTCAGGACCTGCAAAAGCCTTGGTGGTCTCATGAAAAGAGCGGTTTTCCACATCCGGCCTTACAATCAGATAAACCGGCGCTCGGTCTTCGAGCTGATCCGGAGTGTTTGACCTGTGGCGGCAAAAATGTAGACGTACCCGGTTTTCGCCTTCGAGCATTTCCATTTCCACTGAGAACATGATATGTAGCCCCAGACCCGTGGGAATCTTGTATCGCCAGTGCCCTCGGTTGACATAATCGAATAAAAATCCCTGCAGACAGTCCGTACACACCGCCTGGGAATAATCCTGATAAATCACCCAGGCCCTGCATCTTGCAAGCATGATCCATCTGTCAACAGGCATCAGCTCATGGGGGTTTGCAGCCAGCAGGGCGTCATAGCGGGAGCGCATCCGCCTGGGGCGTGTGGCGGCCCGCAGCATGGCTCCCCGGCCGTTGGTGGCCAAAAACATAAACGGGTCTGATATCAACTCGCTCCTGTTTAAAGCCCGTTTTACAGATACTCTGTCATGCGGCGCAAGATAAAGCAGCGGGCCGGATCCGTGCACCGTCTTTTCTTTTTCATATACTGCAATTTTTAAAACAACCCGTCTGTGGTCTTCATATACCGGCTGCGGAGGGATCAGCAGAAAATATCCGCCGTCCGCCCCGATCAGGGCGTATCCCGTATAAAGCGTCCGCCCGCCTTCAACCAAGCGGGCCCGAAAATAAAAAGGCGCCCGGATAAGCACGAAATGATGCGGGGGCACCATAACCTCCCGCCTTGCATCCCCCGGCCACTGCCAGCAAACCGCCCTTGATTCCTGGCTTTCATGGTTCATGCGCCTGCAGAATCCTTCCACATCCCGATACAGCTCTTTTCCAGCACGATCCGGATCAAAATTACCGATGTGGCCGATTCCTTGATAATATGCAAAAACGTCAAGCGCGGCCGCCTTCAGCTTCTGGTCCATGACACGGCCCGAATCCGCCGGCAGTCTGACATCCGGGGCTTCAATAAACTCAAGATCCAAAGGATCGGCACTCAGACAAAAAACCCGGCCGGGCTCCAAATTCAACTCACATATACCATTTGAAAAACTTACATTTACCCGCTCTGCAGTAAGCAGGTCATAGAAAAATCCGCCTTCCAGGGGTTCCGGGTCCGCATTCCACCTCGCGTATGTCTCATGTTCGTGCTCCAGGTTAACAACTACCACAAGCGACTTTTCAAGCTTTGCATCCCGTCTGAGCACGGTGATAAAATTTCCCTGCCCCGACATAATAAAACGCTGCTCGGCTTGGCATCCAAAAAAAAGGGGGTGGTTTTTCAACAAAGCGTTAAGCCTGCGTATGTGTGCCACCTGATTTTCTTTTGCCCCCCAGTTGAGCGGGGATGCGTCATGAACATCTATCTTTTCTGCTGCAAACCATTCCACTCCGTTTGCAAAAGCGAATCCGCCCGCCCGGGAAAGAAGCGCGCACAAGGCCGTACGCATTCTTGCGAATCGCATAGAAACCGATGCCAGACGGTTGTTGTCATGGGTTTCTGCAAAATTAACCATCAGCCCATCAGTTGCGGAGATTTCATCCACCAGCGGCAGGTAGCTGCATATCTGGTCCCTATTGTAATTCTGGAACAACTCCGAATACGCCCAGTTAAAAGTGGCTGAATCGAGTATGGCCCGGGTCGTTGAAATCCTTCCGCCAAGGCCCTCCAGAAAAAACACTGTGTCTGGAAATTCCTCGCGCACGCGGGCCGTAATATACTTCCATGTTTCAACAGGTATCATATAGCCCGCATCACACCTGAATCCATCCACTCCCCGCCGGCACCAGACAAGAAACGCTTCGGCCATGTACTCCCACAGATCCCTGTGGCTATAATCAAGTCTTGCCAGGTCCTCCCAAGTAATACCCCAGGCCCCCGGCATCTGAATTTTGCCATCCTCTTCGCGGTAAAGCCAGTGGGGATGGGTCTCATGGATGGCCGCTGCCCAGCCGGTATGGTTTATTGCTATATCCAGGATAATCCTGGCTCCTCTTGAATGGATGGCATCCACAAGCTCCATGAACTGTTCTAACGGCGTGGCCCTGCGATCAAACTCTGCCATGGCAGGATCAACCGCAGTAAAGCTCTGAGCTGCATACGGACTGCCGAAGCGCCCCATTCTACCATAGATGGTGGGAGCCGGATTCACGGGCAGCAACTGCAGAAAACGGCACCCCAATTCGTGTACAATAAAATCGAGTTCTTTTATCAGGTCCCGGAATTTGCCCGAAGGAGGAATCACGGCAAAGCCATTCCTGTCCAAAGACCAGAAATCGGCGTCATGAGACGGTATCCGGCGCTTTTCCTTGTTTGGCCCGAACTGACGCACAAATGCATTGTAGATGGTATTGCCGCAAACAGTTCCCGCAGGCTCCACGTTGATCTCAATGTTTGCGCCGGGCGGCCAAACAGGCTGTCCGTCGGCCTCGGGCAGAAAATAAGCCTTTGCCTCGAAATGCCCGGTTTCGCACAGCGGAACACGAAGCTCGAACCCGCAGTCCGATGCGGATTTCATGGCAATATCGGTCCAGTCCTGGTGAAGAAGCGCCTCGTTTTGCTCCACGTGACGGATTATCTCCTGTCTGGCAGTATGCCCACCTCCAATATTGGTCCGCACCCAGGCGGTGCCTTTTTCATCTCCTGGAACATGGAGACTGAAAACAAACACATCGCCGCGATAAACCAGATGCCTGGAACCGGGCGCGGGATGCTGGACAACTTTGTCGGAAACAGTCATTTAATATTACCTGCACAAAGAAATAATGTTGGCGATCGGTTAAAATTCTAAATTCGAATATCCAATGACAGAAACAAAACACAGAAAGCAACCAAATTTTAGATTCTGTGACTTTAACAGGGATTTTATAACAATCTCACCTAACATAGTGTCCATCCAGAGATCGGATAATTTGTTCAAGTTCAAGGAAGGCGAAAATTTTAACCGCAGGAATACTCAAAGTATTTTGAGGATTAAAATTTAAGCCTGACGCAGAAATTGGGCAAATTAGCCATTTCTGGATGGGCACTAACATAAAAGGCTGCAGGAAGTTCGTCAAAACCACAGTCCGGTTAATCGGGATGCAGCCAAGGCATGGTACTCTTTAAAGCCAGGGCTTACTACTTTAGGTCAGTGCCATACCTTCCAATCTTATCCCTGGTATGATTTGAACTGTTGGAAATTAAACCTGCAAAGTTGACAGTCTCGTAAAAAGCTGTTTATCCCGCCAGGGCGGTATTTTTGCAGAAAGAAATCCGTAAGCACCTTGGTTGATCGGCGGTACGAAAAAGGAGTTTCCTCGCTCCAGGAGCCTCCTGGAGTCTCAATTTCCGCTCGGAAACCCGCTTTTCCGCACCGCCGTCAGGGCAACGAAGTGCAATTTCGCAAGAGCGCAAAAAAGGATCAGGAACAAAAACTGCCCCCGACCGCAAGACGTCCATATCAATGCTGCTCTTCAGTCGTGCCGCCTTCCGGGCCGAAGGGCTTGATTAGTATGATCAGCCGGGGCAGAAGCGTCAGGGCCGCCACCAGGGCGATAAGCATGGCCAGCCCGGTAAACAGGCCGAAAATAATGGTCGGAATGAAATTGGAGGTGGCCAGAATGGAAAAACCTATAATAATCGCAATGGAGGTATAATACATTGCATAGCCGATGCTTGCGTGGCAACGATGCATTGTGCTGACATAATTGCCGTCCGCCTTAAACTCCCTGCCGAACCTGTGTATGTAATGTATGGTATCGTCGACTGCGATACCCATGGCAATGGATGCAATGGTAATAGTCATGATATCAAGGGGGAGCCCTATCCAGCCCATGGCTCCCAGAACCACGCCCGCAGCCAGCAGATTGGGGAAAATGGCGATCAATGAGATCTTGATTGATCTGAACAAAATTAAAAACATTACCATCAGTGCCAGCAACACCAGGCCCAGAGACCTGATCTGGGAGTCGAAAAGGCTCTGGAGCACATCATTGTATAACACAAGCATGCCGGTCAGGTGCACGTTTTCTTCGGCAAAACCAGCCTTTTCAGAAAGCCCTTCCCGAATTGTATCAAGCAGAACGTCCCTTTTTAGCTCCGGATGAGAATCGATCACCCTGAGGCTGATTCTGGCCTGGTTGTGCTCGGGCGAGGCAAAGGGTTTTACCAGCATCCCTCTGTATTTTTCAGGAAACCCGTTGAAAAGAAGCGAAAGATCGAAGCTGTCCAGCGGTCGATCTGTAATGCGCTCTGCCACTTTGTTAAGTGTTGCCAGGGATAACACCTTGCCTGTATGCTCTAATCCGGCCAGATAATCATGGGCCGTTTCAATCCTGGACAATCGGTGCGGGGTAAACCAGTACTTTGCTGGATCGGCCTCCTGCTCGAACTCTGCGAACTCGCCGAATCCCTCGCTGTCTGAGCCGCTGTCCATACCTTCCGTCTCTTTTCCCGCCATCCCGGCATTTGCGCCGTTGAAATCAATGATCACGTCAAGTGGCGTGGTGCCTCCGAGCTTGCGGTCAATGACTTTCATGCCCTGGTAAATTTCAGTAGACGACTTAAAGTAATTGATAAACGCGTTTTCCACCTCCAGACTTGAAATCCCCCATACGCTCAATACCAGGGCTACCGCGCTTACCATCACAATCGTTCGCCCATGCGATGCGGTAAGCCCGGAAAGCAGCCGCGGCAAAGACAACCAGGACAAACCCTCGGCCGGAACCGAATCCTTTTTAAAAAGCATGAGAGTGGCAGGAAAAAAAACAAAGGTTACTACCAGAGAAACCAGAATGCCGGCGGCCATCATCCAGCCGAAGGTCTGCACGGGCCTGATGTCGGCAAATACCAGAGAACCGAATCCGGCAATGGTTGTAAGTACCGCATAAAAACACGGAATGCGCATATCAATTACCATCTGACGCACCAGATCCCCGTGTTTGCGCCCAGGGTCTTTTATAATCAGTTCCCGGTAACGCACCACCAGGTGGATGGATATGGCCATGGTAATAATAAGCTGTAAAGAGATAAAATTGGAGGAAACTACGGTTACCGGCCACCCGAACAAGCCCAGCAGACCCACCATGGCCACGGCTGAAAACGCACAGCTAAGCAGAGGAAGAATCACCCAGCGAACCCGCCGGAAGACCAGGCCGAGCACCAGGACCAGAAACAAAGTAACCCCGGCTCCGTAAACCTTGAGATCATTTTTTATAAACCGCATCAGATCGTTTGCGATCATGCTGATGCCGCCTAAAAACACCTCCGCGTGATCTTCGTATGTTTTCATTACCGTGCGGATATCCGCAATGATCTCAGACCTCTTTGCCTCCCCTTTATTCCACAGTTTTTCAATTTCCGCTGTAACTGCATCAAGTTCCTGTTTCTCCCGGCTGTTAAGCCCCTGTTCAGAGGCCTTCTGGCGGAGTTTCTGCCGCCTGTCCCAGAGATTTTCATACCCGGAATTGCCTTCCAGATTTATCTGCAATGCCGTGGTTGAAAGATCCGGGCTGACCAGAAGATTTTTATAGATAGGGCTGGTGGAAAGCTCCTTTCCGGCCATTTCAAGATTTACATCAGACGAGGAAAGTGTACGGATGTTTCCGACCAGTTCGGAAAGGGGCCTGGGCGGGCTTTCAAGAAGAGGCACGTCAAGCAGACAGGTCACTGACTCTACCCCGTCTACTGCCTCGAGCTCATCGCGAAGACCAGCTATTCTTTCAAGTACTTTTCCGGAAAGCAGGTCCCGGGATTCCGGAGTATACGCGATCATCAGAAAATCTTCGAATCCGAACCTGTCGATGATTTTCTGGTAATACAGATAAGCCTCGTTGTCCTGCTGTATCAGTGTTTCAGGGGAGGCTTCGATCTGGAAGTCCTTAACGTATAGTGATAATATACCAAGCAGCACGAAAAAACAAACAAGTACCAAAAGCGGCCGGGCCAGCAGTACGCGGTCATAAAACCAGATTACGGGAGAAAAGCTTCGGTTCATTTATCCTGAACTTTCGGTGACGGGTATTTTTGTTATTGAAAATTGTCGGCGGTTTTTAAGTCTTCTAAAAGGTCCTCCACGGTACCGTCTGCCATGACCTGGTTGAACTGGGATCTGTAGCTCTGTATAATGCTCACCCCGCCCACTTCCACGTCATATATCTTCCATTGCCGTCCGGAACGATAAAACTTGTAAATCATTTCAATTTTATCGCCCGCTGCTCTGACCGTCACAGGCAGGTGAACCTTGTCGCCGCTTGTTTTAGGGGCTCCGTATTCAAACCCTGCATCCGAGTCGCCTGAATACATGGAAATCTTATCAAAATAAGAAGCCTTGACGCGTTTGATAAATCGCTTAGAAAAAATCTCCTTCTGATCAGGGGAAAGCCGTGGCCAGTTTCGTGGCCCCAATGCCAGCTTGGCCATAAGTTCATAGTCAAACACCGGATCCACAATCTCCTCGATTTTGCCCCGTTTTTCCCGATCGCTCAGGTTCTCCTTTTCAAGGACCTCCAAAACGTTGTCTATCTTTTCTTTGAGCAGAGTCCTTACCTCGACCGCATCTTTTGCTGCAAAGGCCGCAGCCGAGGAAAACAAAATTATCAGCAACACGGAGGCCGCAATTTTTTTCATGTCCTATTCCTCTATTTTCTTTTTACGCCTGTTCTCATATGCATTCTTTAAAAAAATATACCAGTCAACAGCATCTTTTTTCAAACTTTCATATTCCCCCAGATGAAGCGAGGTAGAATTGACACGGTCAAATACTCTAAGCCCTATTGCAGCTTCGGAAGGCTCCAGGTAATAGAGAGGGTCAAGAAAGAGATCGGGTATCCTTGCCAGCGAATCGCGAAAGTTTGAAGGGCCGAGCAGCGGCAGAACCAGGTGCCCCCCGCCGCCGATCCCGTATACGCCGAGAGTCTGTCCAAAATCCTCCGGGTATGCCTCAAGATCCATCCATCTGTCTGCCGGGTCTCCAAGACCGGCCAGGCCCACGGTGCTATTGACCAGGAAACGGGCGGTTTCGACTCCGGCCCTCCTGAATTTCAACTGCAGCACGTTGTTTACAAATCTTACCGGATAACCCAGGTTTTTAAAAAACCGGTTCACGGATTTGCGTACAAATCCTGGGGTTACCGCGGCATATCCCGAGGCCGCGGGTTTTAACACCCAGAAATAAATCCTGTCATTCACCTTTGTCATAAAACGGTTGTATCCCGAGAGGGGATCATAGACACTTCCGCTACGCGACTCGGTCCCGGAGTCGAATTCGTCGAAATCGTCAAAGTCTCCGCCCGAATCGAATCCGTCAAAGTCATTCTGCTGTTGGCCCGCTTGCCCTTTAACATTCTCCTGCTTGCCGGCAGCCGCCGTATTATCAGGTGTCTGCCCTGCATAAAGCGTGTCTGCAAAAACAAAGCAAAAAAGAAAAATAAACACCACAGCCTCAAGCAGCCTTTCTTTGCCCGTATTATGCAATATCATGCAGTATGTCATAGCCGACTACCTTTTTTGCCGGGACCGCCGGCCGGTGCCGCCGTCCCAGTCGTGAAGCCCGCGGATATCTTCTGCGATCCTCTGCATATCACCTATCGCCCGGTTTAAGTCAAAAGTGGTGAGTTTCCCGTCTTTTACCACCGGGTTCCCGTTTACAATGGTATGGGTAACATCATGGCCGGATGCGGCATAAACCAGGTGGGAATAAACATTATACATGGGCGTCAGATGGGGTTTGCGTGTATCAAGTACAATAATGTCGGCTTTTTTACCCGTCTCAAGGGATCCGATTTCACCGTCCAAACCCAGGGCCCTGGCTGCATCTATTGTGGCCATACGAAGAACCTTTCCGGCATCCATGATCGTAGGATCCATGGTGCTGACCTTGTGAATCTTGGCCGCGGAATCCATCTCCATGAACATGTCCAGATTGTTGTTGCTCGTCGGTCCGTCGGTGCCAAGGCCCACGCATACGCCCGCATCCAGCAGTTCCGGCACGGGGGCAATCCCTGAAGCCAGCTTCATGTTGCTTTCAGGGTTATGAGAGACCTTGACATCATGCTGTTTTAACAACCCGATGTCATCCATGTCCAGGGCCACGCAGTGGCATGCCAAAAGTCTCGGGGAAAGCACTCCTATATCCGCCAGATGAGCAACCGGGCTGAGTTTATACTGCTCTTTCAGATTTTCTGCTTCCTTCCATGTTTCTGCAACATGAACTATCATAGGAATATTGTATTGTTCGGACAATCCCGCGGCCTTCTTAAGCAGCTCAGGAGCGCACAGATACGGTGAATGCGGTTCTACTGCAATGGTTACAAGCCGATGGTCTTTCCATTTTTCAAGCAGGTGCTGAGTATATTCAAACCCCTTTTCTATGGGGCCGTAATTCGGGGAATCAAAATCGTATAGCACTTCTCCGGCCACCGCCCGCATTCCGGCATTGTCCGCGGCTTCGGCCACGGCGTCTTCGAAAAGATACATGTCAGAAAAGCACGTGGTGCCTGAAAGCGCCATTTCGGCACATGCCAGCAGGGCGCCTGTATAGACCCGCTCCCGGGTCAGCCGGGCCTCTGCCGGAAAAATATAATCGTTTAGCCAGGTTATCAGGTCCATGTCGTCTGCAAGCCCTCTGAAGCAAGTCATGGATGCATGAGTATGGGTATTTACAAGGCCGGGCATGATAATACCGCCGTCTGCGTCTATAACACGGACCGACTCTTTTTCATCCACATTCCGAGCCGGACCCACGTATTCGATGTTTTCTCCGGATACAACCACAGCCCCGTTTTCTATTACAGTGTCTGATTCGTCCATGGTCACTACCGTACCGTTGAAAATAAGCAGATCATGGGGGTGGCTCATCTATAACTCCTTTATCAGCTCGGTGATTATTCGCCCAAGCACAGGGGCGGTCTTTTCCGCGACTCCGATAATTTGCTCCACCGTGGCCGACTCGGGCCGGTCGGGGTCGTTTACGTTGGTAATAATGGAAAACCCGACTATCCGCATTTCTGCATGAACCGCTGCGATTACTTCCTGAACCGTTGATAGTCCCACTGCATCGGCACCTATCTGCCGGATGAACCTGGTCTCTGCAGGAGTCTCCAGAGAGGGGCCCTTAAGGCCGGCATAAATCCCCTTTCCCATGGAGATGCCGTATTTCCGGGCGGTATCTGCAGCAAGTCCTATTAACTCCGGGCTGTATACCGAGGACATGTCCGGAAAACGAATACCCCATTCTTCGTTGTTCGGACCCACCAGGGGATTTTCGCCGGTAAGATTGATATGATCCGAA
>JAIPDT010000099.1 GCA_021737545.1 Desulfobacteraceae bacterium | reverse complement strand
AGAATCAAGTCGGAGAGCACCGGCAGAGCTTTGCCCTCCTGAATATATTCATGCAGATAAGTCTGCGAAAAAAAATTTAATTCGATACCGCAGATAAATACCAGAAGGCTGATATAAAAATATTTATTTCTTAATAAGTCAATACTTGCCCTTAAAATTTCTTCTAGTTTTAAAACCACTATGCCGCTTTCTCTTTTTTTATAAAAACACTTACCATCTTAGCCCTTATACCCCCCCACTTCAGATTACATCTTCCAGTTTTTGACCCGGGATACCAAGGGTCAGAAATAATCCGCCAAGCGCTTCAAGTACAGCCTGCTAAAAACACTTTATAATTTTATCAAAAATACAAAGGATTGGGTAGAGAATATTTTCAGCTGATTAGCATTAATGGCCTGATGATAAAATAAACCAACCTGTTTTACCTTGATTAAGTAGAGCGGATTTCCTGGCGCAGAAAACAGATATAGGCCGCTCCGAAGCAAATCACCGTAAGACTGAGCAGTGTGGTGAGGTAAGGAACCACCACCAGCAGTGACTGTCCGAGAGGCAGCGGATTCTGGAAACGGTTCATGGAAATTCTCTCCATGGGCCCGAGAAGAGCGAAGCTTTTGCTTGTTTTTCGGTAAGGATTTAAAAGCGTCGAGGTGGCGTCGGTGTATAGATTTACCGGGGAGATAAGGCTGATTTTATGCTTTACCTCCCGGTTGGCAATTACTTGCTGAGTATTTTTCTGGTTATCCACCGGCGCGACGGCGTCTGCAATCAAACTGGAGCAAAATCCCGTGAAAAATGCAAGAAAAATCCATAAAGCAACTCCTGCCAGTGCCGAGGTGGCAACGGAACGAAACAGAATGGAGAAAACAATGCTTAAGCCCAGCCAGAAAGCAACATAAGCAATGCTTACCAGCAGATAAATTATTAGCCGGGCAACTTCGTTGATCCCGGGAATGGCCCCTACGGTAAGCAGGCCAAGCCCGGCGATAAGCAGAATGAGGCTGGTGAATAGAATTGCTATAACTGCCACTCCGGCCAGGAACTTGCCGTTGATTATGGCGTCCCTGTAGATGGGCTGGGAAAGCAGCTTGGGAAGCGTGCCCTTGCTACGTTCCCCGTTTATGGCATCAAAGCCCATTATAATCCCCAGAAGGGGGCCGAAGAATGTTATAAACTGTGACAGAGAAAAAAAGCGGCCGGACGTTGTAAAAAGCATCAAAAAAGCCGAGCCCGGCTTTGAGCCGCCCGAGAGTTCCTCCCGAAGATTTATTCCTGCCATATAAGTGATAATCAGGGTGACCATGGCTATCAGGCAGAGCATGATCAGAAACCTGCTTGAGCTGAAGTGATCTGCCAGTTCCTTGCGAAATATGGTCCACATAACTTAAAGCCTCCTTGCAGCGGGAGCGGAATGAAAATAGTGCATGTAGATGTCTTCCAGGCTTTCGAGCCGGGCGCCTTCCGCCGTTTTTTGATTGATAAGCTCATTCATGCTTCCGCAGGCAACCATTGTCCCCTCGTTTAGTATACCCACCCTGTCGCAGATCTGCTGCACCTGGTGCAGCAGATGAGAAGAGAGCAGAACCGAGAGGCCGCGTTCGTCTCTGAGCTGCCGGATGAGCTCAATCATTCCCCGGATTCCGTCAGGGTCGAGTCCGAGGGTCGGCTCGTCGAGAATGATCAGACCGGGATCCTTTAACAGGAGTTCGGCGATACCCAGACGCTGCTGCATGCCCCTGGAGAATCCCTGCACATGTCTGTCCCCGGCGTCTTCCAGGCCGACCTGGTTTAACGTGTCATGGATCCGCCGGTCTGCTTCATTGCCGTATATTCCGTTTAATTCTGCCACATATCGAAGGTTCTGCCGGGCCGTCAGATCCGGATAAAAACCCATGTTCTCCGGCAGATAGCCGACCTGCCGTTTGACTTCAAGAGGGTTGCGGGCGGGATCCATATCCAGTACCCGCACTGTTCCGTTACTGGGTTCTGTCAGGCCCAAAAGCATCAGAATGGTAGTGGTCTTTCCTGCGCCGTTGGGGCCCAGAAACCCGAAAATCTCTCCCTGCCTGACCTCGAGGTCAAGTTCCAGGACAACCTTTTTGCCGGCATACGTTTTTTCCAATCCCTGGGTGTGAATAACTGCAGACATGCTATCTCCTGCCCAGTATCCTGAAGGTTATTGCCAGTCCTACGATGACCAGGATGATTATGCCAACGCCTATCCATCCCCAGGCTGCGGATGCTTTTACCGTGATCCTGAATTCCACTTTGTCCGATGCTTTTTGCCCCTGGGCTTTGACACCCACGGAATAGTCGCCCACCAGGGCATCCTCAGCAGGTATGATGCTTACTTCCACCTGTTTCATTTCACCGGGTTTAATTCCGGTTACTGTCTTTGGCTTAAAATTTACCTGCCAGTCCTCTGGCTTAAAAGAGACAAATGATATTTTCTTTTGCGTGGCAGAACCGGTGTTTTTAACCAGCAGCGACATTGTGGTATCGCCGCCTTTTTCAACTTCCGCCGACAGGAGCCCCTTGGGGGTGTTACAACTAATATTGTATGTGCCGGTCAGTTTCACTTTAAGGGTTGTGGTGGCCTCGATCTCGCCCTGCCATACACGGACGTCTATTGGATAGGTTCCTGTTGAAGCCTGCCGTGGAGGAGTTATCTCCACTTTTACGGATTTGCTTTTGTTGGCTTTTATATTGAGCGAACTTATTTGCTTGTCTTCATAGGCTGGTTTAAAAGAAGTCTTCCACCCCTTTGCCGGGGCCTTGGCCTGCAGATTAAAAAGACCGGCCTTAGCGGAATTATTGGACACATTTATGGTAAATTCAAAGCTTGTGTCCGCCGGGCCCTGGAGCATGGGATACGATGTGCTCAGGCCGATGGTTTTTTCCCGGGTTTCTTTTTCAACAACCGTGACGGAAAGCGAAGCGCTTTGTTCTATGAGGCCGTCTTCTGTTACAGCCCGAATCCGGAAATGATAGGTTCCGGTTGGCAGCTTTTTATCGGCGTCTTTTTTCCTGGCTTTGAAAGTGATGCTTTTTTTACTCTCTTCGCCCACAAATACGCCGCTTACTGTTTTATTGTAAGTGGAAAAAGAGGCTTCCCAGCCCGCGGGCTTCTCTGCGACCTCCAGGAAAACAGTCTCGTCTGTGAGGCCTTTGTTTTTGACAACAAGGTCTGCTTTAAGCTTTCCGTCTGAAGGCACGGTCAGGCCGGGATATTTAAATGCGGCGACAATTTTCCTTTCAGGCTTTTGCGCCGCTGAGCCCGGAGTTTGAATAAAAGGGATACAAAGCATTACATTAACGGCGATAAAACAGAGGGAGAAAAGAAAAATTCGATGCGCTCTCACGATGAAACCTCCTGTTGTTCCATACGGATTCAAAGATTTGAGGACCCATCTCCTCGTGCCATGTTTGAGCACTGTTTGAAAAATGGAAAATATTTCCTAAAAAAATATTTATAAGCAATAATGATGTCAACATCAGATTATGCAATTAATTAAGCTCCTTAATTATAGATCCTGGCTGGGCTGTTCCTTTGAGCTCCCGGACAACCGGGGAAAATCGTTTTGAACAAAGTTGAATATTTTGGTATCCTTATTTTGTTTTTAAATGTTTCGCACTTTGTCGGTGCAATGACGATCACAAAAAGGAGGAGGATTATGACAAGCAAGGGGTTTGATATCAGGGAGGTGGAAAATTTGCTGACTTCTCCGGAGCAAAGCGTTGTTCTTCTCCCGGTTTCGTCAATCCGGGAATCCGATCATGCATTTTTCTGGGGGGCCTTTTTTCTTGCCATTGCCACGTGCCTTTTCGGATGCGCGGCCGCGCTTTATGCAACCGCCTATTCTCATATGCCCTTTATCTTTATGATCGAGGGGTTCGGCACCATGTTTTTAATTTTTTTTGCAGCATTTGTAAGCCGGGGCCTTCAGATCAGGAGAAAATCACGGGCACATGAAAGGCGCAGATTTTCAGGCGAAATTGTATATTCTGATAAGGCAGACGGCAGGTACGCAGAAGGTGCCGGGTTCTCTATGCTCCAGGAGAGTATCAACAGGGAGCTCGGAGACGGTGCTGCAAGAACAAGGGAAGAGGTCATCGGTATCCTGTCGCGCATGTCCACGGAAGAAGTGGATGTCGGGACTTTAAACCAGGTTGTAAACACGCTTGTCGAATCCGGGATGTTTACCGAAACCGAAAGCAACGGCAGGAAACTGCTGACCTTCAGCGGGCAGAAAGGGAGGGATATGTGATATGTGGCAGGAGGAATTCATTTCTGCTTGACTGCAGGGGCCGGGTCTTATAGAGATAAATAAAAAATTTACAGTCAATCCGAAACCATTATAGGAGTTTTAAATATGAATTGGGACTGGGACAAGCTCCAGCAGCGACAAAAGGAGCGCGGAAAACAAGGCGGGGGCGGCGGGCCTCAGCCGCCGAACATGGATGATATCCTTAATAAGTTCAAAAATCTGAAGTTTTCATGGGGATGGATTGCCGTTGTCATTGCCATTGTGGTAATTCTCTTTGGCTCCACCATGGTCTACACTGTCCAGACCAACGAGGTGGGGGTAATCCAGCGTTTCGGGGAATATACCCGAACCACCCAGTCCGGCCTCCATTTCAAGCTGCCGGTAGGGATTGAGACGGCAACTAAAGTTAAGACCAAGCGGGTTTATACGGAGCAGTTCGGCAAGGCCGAGGAGTTGTCCGGCTCATCGACTTATGGCGCCAGCCGGGACGAAATCGAGGCGGCCATGATGTTGACCGGCGATCTGAATGTGGGCGTGGTGCCCTGGATTGTGCAGTACCGGATCAAGGATGCCTATAATTACCTCTTTAACGTCGCGGATGTGCGCAAGCTGATCCGGGATATGTCAGAGGCCTCCATGCGCCTGGTGGTGGGCGACCGCAGCATCAACGAGGTTATCAGCAAGCGCCAGGAGATCGCCATGGCCGCGCAAAGGCGTCTGCAGAAGGACTTAAACGAGGCAAAGACCGGAATTCAAGTTGCCACTGTCGAGCTGGGCAACACCAACGTGCCAGAGCCGGTGCAGGATTCGTTTAACGAGGTCAACCGGGCCGTCCAGGAAAAAGAGGAGCTGATTTACAATGCCCGCAAGGATTATAACCAGGTGATTCCCAAGGCGCGTGGCCAGGCGCAAAAAACCATTGAAACCGCCAGGGGCTATGCAGTTAACCGAACCAACCGGGCCGAAGGCGATGCCGCAAGATTTCTGGCCCAGTACGAGGCCTATAAACAGGCCGAGGATGTTACCCGCCGCAGGCTGTACCTGGAAAAAATGGAAGATATCCTGCCGAAGCTGGGGGATAAATATATTGTGGACGCACAGCAGGACAATCTGCTGCCGCTGCTGAATCTCGGACTAAAAAAGGGTCTCCAAAATGAAGTTCAATAAATATATCGTAATAGTTGTCGTGCTTGTGATAGCCGGATTTGTTTTGCTGTCCTCGGCATACACGGTGGATGAAACCGAGCAGGTGGTCATTACGCAGTTCGGTAAGGTCATGGGCGATCCAGTAACAGAGCCGGGATTAAATTTCCGGATTCCTTTTGTCCAGCAGGTAAACTTCTTTCCCAAAAACATCCAGGCCTGGGACGGGGAGCCGGGCCAGATTCCGACCCTGGATAAAACCTATATCTGGGTCGACACTTTTGCCCGCTGGCGCATCACGGATCCGGTTGCGTTTTTCAGAACGGTCACCGATGTCCGAAGCGCAATGGGCCGGCTCGACGACATCATTAATCCCGCGGTTAGAAACGCGGTCACGTCCTATGAGCTGATTGAAACCGTACGCAACAGTGACCGGGAAATGACCACCCTGGATCAGGAAGAGCTCGACGAGGTCAAAAGCGAGGCGATCAAGGAGGTGGTCGAGAAAAGTGAGGAAAAGGAAAGGCGGCAGTACGACATTAAGGTGGGCCGGGCCAGGCTCACCAAGATGATGCTGACAGAAGCCCAGCCCAAACTTGACAAGTTCGGTATTGAACTCATTGATGTCAAAGTCAAGCGGGTTAATTACGTGGAGGGGGTTCGCCGGTCCGTATATAACCGCATGATCGCAGAGCGAAAGCAGATGGCCGAAAAAATCCGGTCAATGGGACAGGGAGAGGCCAGGAAAATCGAGGGTGACAAGGAGCGGGATCTTCTTGAAATCCAGTCGGAAGCATATCGTACTGCAGAAGAGATCAAGGGAAATGCAGATGCGCAAGCCACCCAGATTTATGCAGAAGCCTACGGAAAAGCTCCGGAATTTTATTCCTTTTTAAAATCCATGGACGTCTATACGAATTCACTGGAAGGCTCGGATCTTATTCTTTCCACCGATTCGGAATTTTTGCAGTATTTAAAGCAGTCCCGGCCGTCGTCGGGCGGCGCTTTAAAATAATCACCGCATAAAAACCGGGAAAAACGCAAGCGTTTTCCCGGTTTTTTATACACGAACCGAAAGGTACCATTTTATTTATTTCCCTTTTCGTCTCTGATGTCTTGTCCGTGCCAGTAACTTGCGGTGCTTATGCTTTCGCATTTTTTTTCTGCGTTTCTTGATTACGTTGCCCAACTGATGATCACCCCCTTTCTGCAAAGATTCTTTCGGATTTTAAAAATCCGGTTTAAATTCCTTATCATACTTGTTTATTATCAGGGCAAACTAGCATATAATTAATTGAGTGTCCACAGTTTTCAAATTCCGGAAAGAATGATCATGGATGAACCTTTGAAATTTACCTCCGATCAGATAGCTGTGGTCAGCCGTGCCCTTGCCACCGCCGAGGATCTTGTCAGTGAGTATTACAAACTGTCTGCCACCCGGATGCGACAGTTGAATTATGACGTTAAAACAGCGGCGGAGCTGAGTCAACATGAGATAGTACGGGATCATTTCGCCCAGATTGTCCGCTACCGCACTGAACGGAGAAATTCCCTGCTCAGGACCGATGCTGAAGACTTCTACAAGATATGTCTTCAGGATCATTCCATACTATCGGTTGTAAACCGCTTTGCCCGTATCGGGCTCTATGAGTTTCTGTTGTATGTCATATGTCATGAGCTGATCCATGTGGTGCGATTCAGGCGGTTTCAGCAGCGTTTTGACGTACCCGAGGAGCAGAAGCAGGCCGAAGAGGTCCGGGTTCACAAAATCACCCATGAAATTCTCGAACAGCAGCAGATCCCCGGTATGCCGCCGGTATTTGAATTTTATGAAAACTGGTGGACTACGACCGACGTGATGGTACGGTAAAAATAGGCCGCTTTATGCAAAAAAATTCTTTGCCCGCCTTGACAACCCTGAATTATGAACTATATTGATATCGATTATGAATTAAGAATCTGATAATTAGGTATCATTCTGAAAATAGGAGAGATTTCAGCGATGCCAATCTATGAATACGAATGTTCGGACTGCGGCAGGGTGCATGAAATTCTGCAGAAAATGTCCGAGAAACCTCTGTCAAAGTGCCCGGACTGCTCCGGCTCCTTGCATAAACGGATTTCCCAATGCACTTTTCATTTAAAGGGAACCGGGTGGTATGCAACCGATTATGCTAACAAATCCAATACGCCTTCATCTTCCGGTTCCGGCGATAAAAAAGAGGAGTCCAAGCCGAAAGAAACGCCTGAGCAGCCCAAGCCGAAAGACTCGGGTGCAGACGCAAACACAAAAACCAGCACCAGCAGTAGCAGCAGCAACAGCAACAGCGAAAGCGGGTCCTGATACAATTTGTATGGCTGCCCGGTAACCGGGCGAAAAAAACCCGAAGGCGCCTCGGGAGATTAAAATATAGTTATATCCGAATATAGGTTGTGGTTATAGCTTGAATTTATTGCGGATTGTTATTATCACACACTATCAATGAAAACCGGTAGAAATTAAAAAAGGAGAAGTGGGCAATGAAGATCAAACCGTTGAATGATCGAATTCTGGTAAAGCGCCTGGAAGAAGAGTCGAAAACAAAGGGCGGAATCATCATTCCGGACAGTGCAAAGGAAAAGCCGGCCCAGGGAGAGGTCGTGGCGGTCGGCGACGGCAAGCTGAATGATGACGGCAATCGTATGCCATTACAGGTCAAAGCCGGAGACAAGGTACTGTTTGCCAAGTATGCAGGCACCGAGGTCAGGATTGAAGAAGAAGAGCATCTTGTAATGCGGGAAGACGATGTGCTGGGTATCATCGAGTAGTAGAAGCGCTGACTGAAATCAAGGTGGAATTAAAAAGAAAACTGGAGGTAAATTAATATGACGGCAAAAGAGATAAAGTACGGGTACAAGGCCCGTGAAAAGATGTTAAGCGGCGTATGCAAGCTTGCTGACGCGGTGGCCGTAACCCTCGGCCCCCGCGGCCGGAATGTGGTTATTGAAAAATCCTGGGGTTCGCCCACGGTGACCAAGGACGGCGTAACAGTGGCCAAAGAGATCGAGCTTGAAGACAAGTTCGAGAACATGGGCGCCCAGATGGTAAAGGAAGTGGCCAGCAAAACAAGCGATATGGCCGGTGACGGCACAACTACAGCCACGGTGCTGGCCCGCTCCATATATTCCGAAGGACAGAAGCTGGTTGCCGCGGGCAACAATCCTATGTCGATTAAGCGCGGCATTGAAAAGACGGTTGATACGGCTATAAAAGAACTTGCCAGCCTGAGCCATCCCGCCAATGATCAGCGCGAGATTGCGCAGATAGGCACCATTTCCGCAAACAACGATGAGACCATCGGCAACATAATTGCCGAAGCCATGGAAAAAGTGGGCAAGGAAGGCGTTATAACTGTTGAAGAAGCCAAATCCATGGAAACCACCCTGGATGTGGTCGAGGGCATGCAGTTTGACCGGGGCTATACATCCCCTTACTTTGTCACAGACGCTGAAAAGATGACCGTTGACCTTGAGGATGCCTACATCCTGATCAGTGAAAAGAAAATCGGAAACATGAAGGATCTGCTTCCGGTACTGGAGCAGATTTCCAGGATGAGCAAGCCTCTGCTCATTATTGCCGAAGATGTGGAAGGCGAGGCCCTGGCCACATTGGTTGTCAATAAACTGCGCGGCACCCTTAACGTGGCGGCTGTAAAAGCCCCGGGCTTCGGTGATCGCCGCAAAGCAATGCTTCAGGATATAGCCATTCTGACCGGCGGCCAGGTGATATCCGAAGACGTGGGTCTGAAGCTGGAAAACGTCACTGTCGACGATCTCGGACGGGCCAAGCACGTCTCCATTGACAAGGACAATACCACGATCGTGGACGGCGCGGGCTCCAAAGAAGATATTGAAAAGCGGGTCAAGCAGCTTCGTGCCCAGATCGATGAGACCGACTCTGATTACGACCGCGAAAAGCTCCAGGAAAGGCTGGCAAAGCTCGTGGGCGGAGTCGCAGTGATCAATGTGGGTGCGGCCACTGAAACCGAAATGAAGGAAAAGAAGGCGCGCGTGGAAGACGCCTTAAACGCCACCCGGGCCGCGGTTGAAGAAGGCATCGTGCCGGGCGGGGGCGTTGCGCTGGTACGCTGCATTCCGGCATTGAAAAAGCTCGAGTTTGACGTCGAGCAACAGCTGGGCGTCAACGTGGTGATCCGCGCCATGGAAGAGCCCCTGCGCCAGATCGCAACCAACGCCGGATATGAAGGCTCGGTGGTGATCGACCAGGTAAAGAAGGAAAAGGATTCCAACGGATATAACGCGGAAACCGGAAAATTCGAAGACCTGCTCAAGGCCGGCGTAATCGATCCGACCAAGGTGGTGCGTTTTGCCCTGCAGAATGCGGCAAGCGTTGCCTCCCTTATGCTGACCACCGAGGCCATGATCGCCGAAATCCCTGAAGAAAAGGGAGAAGGCGGCGGCGGCGGCATGGGCGCCGGCGGCATGGGAGGAATGGGCGGCATGGGAGGAATGGGCGGCATGATGTAACCGTCCACGGCTCCAGAATGCCGGCCAAAACCTCAGATATTTGATATAATTAGCGCCTTCATGCACCTATGATGCATGGAGGCGCTTTTGTTATATAGCGCCGTAACCATTGTCCTTGACATTGATGCTGGATCTCGGATAATTAAAGCTTGATGGCAAAGTAAAAAGTCCAATATCTGCGTTGCGCTGCATATCTTCGGAATTTCACGTACGATTAAGTACGCTGCATTCCTCGATATTTGCGCGCCTTGATCTTGAACTTTTTACTTTGCCATCTAAAAATTGACT
>JAIPDT010000098.1 GCA_021737545.1 Desulfobacteraceae bacterium | reverse complement strand
AGTCCAATATCTGCGTTGCGCTGCATATCTTCGGAATTTCACGTACGATTAAGTACGCTGCATTCCTCGATATTTGCGCGCCTTGATCTTGAACTTTTTACTTTGCCATCTAAAAATTGACTTTTTACGAAACTGTCATTGTTTAATCCGAAAAAGGAAACCCTGCGGTCGGGATCAATTCGTATTTAAAGGAGATATAGCGCAAATGGTTAAAGGATTCAAGGCTTCTGCCGTGTCAGCGGGTATCAAGAAAAACGGAAAAAAGGACCTGGCCCTGATAGTATCGGATACGCCCGCTGCCGTGGCCGGCGTATTTACAAGAAACCGGGTCAGGGCGGCACCAGTGGTATTGGACATGCAGCGATTGGAAGTAGGTTTGTGCAGGGCTGTAATTGCAAACAGCGGAAATGCCAACTGCTGCACCGGAGAAAAGGGGATGTCGGATGCGGTTTCCATGACCCGGGCGGTTGCTGATTCCCTTAATATCGATTCGAAGCATGTAATGGCGGCTTCCACAGGCGTGATCGGCGAGCCGCTGCAGATTGAATCAGTCGTGGGTAACGTGCCGGACCTGGTTGCAGGACTTTCGCCGCAAGGATTTGAATCCGCCGCCGAAGCCATCATGACAACCGATACCCGGCCCAAGTGTGTTACCCGGAAGGGATCAATAGAGGGGGGAACTTACAGCATAACGGCGATTGCCAAAGGAGCCGGCATGATAAGACCGGATATGGCCACCATGCTATGTTTTGCCTGCACTGATATCGGAGTCGATTCCGCGGCCCTCCAGCAAGCTCTTAACTACGCAAATGAGCGCTCCTTTAACCGCATTACGATAGACGGGGATACCAGCACTAATGACACGGTGCTTGTTATGGCCAACGGCAAATCCGGAGCGACTGTGAAAACAAAGGATCAAGGGGATGCGTTTGCAGAACTTCTTTCAGAAGTGCTTGAGGTTCTGGCGAAAATGATAGTGGCAGATGGAGAGGGTGCCACCAAGCTGGTTGAAATCAGGGTTTTAAATGCCGCATCAGTGCAGGATGCACGGTGTATGGCAGATACAGTTGCAAACTCGAATCTTGTTAAGACCGCGTTTTTCGGCGAGGATGCCAACTGGGGCCGTATTATGGCCGCCCTGGGGCGTGCCGGAGTGGTTTTTGATCCGGAGATAGTCGATATATGGTTCGGAGAATCAAAAATGGTTGAAAACGGAGCCGGATGCGGCTCGGAAGCCGAAGCTGCGGCCGCCGGGATAATGAGGAACAGCGAATTTTCGGTTACCATAGACGTAAAGTCAGGGTCCGGCAGTGCTTCGGTTTTGACCTGCGATTTTTCGCTTGATTACGTTAAAATAAACGCGGACTACAGATCCTGATAATGGAAAACGAAGGGGAAAACCGGGTGCGCCTTCATAAATATCTTGCGGATGCGGGGGTGTGTTCCCGCAGAAAAGGGGAGGAATATATCCGCAAGGGTCTGGTGTGTGTAAACGGCGAGAAGGTCACCAGGCTGGGCACCACGGTATCCCCGGACGAAGACCGGGTTGAGGTGTCGGGAAAGTCGGTCCGGCCTCCGCAGCAGGATGTGTATATCATGTTGCACAAACCTGCAGGCTATATTTCAAGCTGCAGTCAGCCGGGAAGGAAAATCGTGCTGGACCTGGTTGAGGTGAACCGCCGTGTTTTTCCGGTGGGCCGGCTTGACCGGGATTCCACAGGTCTTCTTCTGCTTACAAGTGACGGCAGGATACATCACCGTCTGGCCCATCCTTCGTTTGATCATGAAAAAGAATATCTGGTTCAAACTGATCAACCCATTACCGACCGGGATATTGAGGACCTGGGAAAAGGCGTTCAACTGTCAGACGGGATAACCCGTCCGGCAAAAGTATCACGCAAATCAAAAAATGAATTTTCCATTGTCCTCAGGGAAGGCCGCAACCGCCAGATCCGCCGCATGGCAGAAGCCCTTGGCTACGGCATCACAAGACTGCACCGCATAAGAATGGGCCCTCTGCTGCTCAAAGACCTGCTGTCCGGTAATTGGCGCCACCTGACTGAGGCAGAGCGCAGCGAGCTTCTTAAATCCTGCGGCTTGTAGTCCGCCCTCTACCCTCCGCTTTCTGGCTTCAGTCCTCAGTCTTCTGTCCTCCGTCCTCAGACCACAGTCCTTTCCCCTTTCCCCTTTCCCCTTTCAGCTAACTTTCCGGATCCTCTTCTTTGAATTTCTGGTGCTTGATATTTATGCCTTCCACCATAAAGGCCACGTGTTCGCCTATATTGGTGGACAGATCACCCACTCTTTCCAGGCACCTGGACAGAATAATAGTCTGGATGGAACGCCGGGTTTTAAGGCGTCGTTTATCGATTGCCGAGGCATCTGCCACCATGTGCTCAATCAGGCTTTTTAGAACCTGAAGGGTTGATTCATCTGCCTGGTCATCCATGTTCCGCACTTCCTTGGCGGTTGTTGCGTCCATATCACGCAGCGAGGACACGGCTTTTTTCAACATTTGGCGGCTTATTTCAATAAGGCTGTCCATGGCCGGGATTTCGTCAAGCGGTGAATACTGGCTCAAAAAAATTGTTCTCTCCGAGATATTGACAGCCTGGTCGGCTATTCGTTCAAGCTCGTTGGAAATTTTCATGTTGCCGATGATCATCCGCAAATCCCTTGCCATGGGCTGTTCCAATGCAAGGAGGCGAAGAGACTGGTGGTCAACCTGAAGTTCAATCTTGTTGACTTCCTGGTCTCCGTCAATGATTTTCTGGGCCAGGTCTACATCCCTGTTGATGTAGGCTTTTACGGCGTTTTCAAAGGCTTGCTGTGTAAGTGCGGCCATGTTTAACACTGTAAGTTTGAGTTGTTCGAGCTCTTCATGAAAATGGAGTCGTTCCATCGGACCTCCTTAGCCGAATCGTCCGGTGATGTAATCCTCGGTTTGTTTGAGTTTCGGGCGTGTAAACAAGGTTTCTGTCTCGCCTGACTCTATGAGACTGCCCATGTAGAAAAACGCCGTAATATCCGAGACCCTTGCTGCTTGCTGCATGTTATGGGTCACAATAATAATCGTAAAGTTTTTTTTCAGGTCGTGGATCAGGTCTTCGATTTTTTGCGTGGCAATCGGATCCAGTGCAGAGGCGGGTTCATCCATGAGCAGCACCTCGGGTTCCACTGCAAGCGCACGGGCTATGCAAAGCCGCTGCTGCTGTCCTCCTGAAAGGCCAAGGGCCGATTGCTGGAGCCTGTCCTTGATTTCATCCCACAGGGCGGCCTGCTTAAGGCTCCATTCAACTCGCCGACGCAGTTCGTTTCTGTTTTTAAGCCCGTTTACCCGCAGTCCGTAGGCCACGTTGTCAAAAATGGTCTTTGGAAAAGGGTTTGGTTTTTGAAAGACCATGCCCACCCGCCGGCGCAGGCTTACCACGTCAACAGAAGGTGCGTAAATGTCTTGCTGATCCAGCAGAATCCGCCCCTCTACGCGGCTTCCGGGTATCAGGTCGTTCATGCGGTTCAAACATCGCAGAAAAGTGCTTTTGCCGCATCCGGAAGGCCCGATTAACGCGGATACCTGCCGTTGTTCCAAATCAAGATCAATATCTGCAAGCGCTTTGTAATCGCCGTAAAAGAAGTTAAGATCTTTTATAGCGAATTTGACTGAATCCGTCATATATTTGAATCCTTTCAAGCCTGCTCGGATAAGTCTTTTGTTTATTCGGGTTCTTTTGCAATGGGCAGGGAAAAATAGAATACACTTCCCTTGTTTTCTTCCGGGGGCGGGCTTTGCACCCATATCCTGCCCTGCATTGCTGTTACAGCATGTTTGCATATGGAAAGCCCCAGTCCGGTACCTCCGGAGGCGCGGCTTCGCTCTTTGTCCACACGGTAAAATCTTTCAAATATTCTGTTTTGGTGCTTTTGGGAAATCCCGGGCCCCTGGTCCTGTATCCCGAAAATTATTTCTTCTTCTTTTGTTTTCGAAAAGATCGTGATTATTCCGCCTTCGGGCGAGTGCTGTACCGCATTGTCGATTAAATTCCTAAAAACTCGACTCAGGGTCGATTCATTGGCATATACCATTAACTGAGCGGGAAGCCTGTTGTCTGCGCGGACCTGTTTTTCTTCGGCCATGGGCTGGAAAGTCTCCCAGACCGACTGAAATGACCCGGCTGCGTCAACAGGCCGGAGATCTAAGTCAAGGGGCTTTTCTTCCAGGTGTGTTAGCTGAAGCAAGTTATTTACGATATTGGTCATCTGGGAGGCGTTTTTTTCGATCGTGGATAAAAAAGTCCGGCCCTGCTCGTCTATGGAAAAATCGTCTGTAAGAAGAGTGTCCACATAACCTTTTATAGAGGTCAGGGGCGTCTTTAACTCGTGAGACACATTGGCCACAAAATCTCGCCTGACTTTTTCCAGACGCTTTCGTTCGCTGACATCGTAGAAAACAATCAATGCTCCGCCTTCCGTTATTTTAACGGCATACATTTCATAGAATGTATCTGCTGCCATGGAAATGGTAAGATTATATTCTTTTGCCCCGGCAAGGATTTTGTCACAGGCGGTTTGAACATCGCTGTTTAGAAATACTTCCAAAGGCCGCCTGCCTATGCAGGATAAATGGCATTCGGCAATGCCGCCCATTGCTCTGTTAATAGCTTTTATATGTCCGCTGCGGTCAAGGAGCATCACTCCTTCACGCATGTTTTCTATAATGGTTTCCATTTCCAGGTTCTGCTCCGAGATGACATCCATCTGTTCGCGAATCCGGTCCGCGGTTTCATTCAGCGTCATGGAGAGGCTGTAGAATTCAGGGCCTGCATCCACTATGTATTTATGCGAGAAGTCACCGTCGGCAATGGCCTTCAGGCGGTTCATTATCTGATGCACGGGTGCTTCGAGTTTTCCGGCCAGGTAGATGCTCAGTGCAAAGGTAAGCGCAAAAATCAGCACAATGCCGACCCAGAATTTATCCATGTATTGACTCATGCGATTTTCAATCGAGGAAACCGGATAAGCGGTACGCAGGTAAAAAGCATCATCTGTTTCTCGTGATTTGATTTTTTTTGCGGCATAAATGAGTTTTCGCTTGAGGGTGGAGCTGTACCTCACGCTTACGGCAGTCCTGTTTATTGCCGCAGATCGGATTTCTTCGCGGTTTGCATGGTTTTCCATGTATCGGATTTCATCCTGCGGCACTGAGGAATCCGCAATTACCGCGCCGCCGGAGGTTATCACTGTAATACGGCACCCCAGTTTATCTCCCAGCATGCTGCACCATTGATCAAGCGCTGCATTGCTTTTAAAAGGGGCGTCCCTGTCATAGATCCATTGTATAAAATCAACCTGTTTTACTGCTTTTTCAGTGGATTCCCTGAGAACCTCGCGCTCCAGCATGTTGTATACGTAGAGAGCAGGAAGGAGGATTGCCAGTATCAGCACCCCGCAAAAGGAAATAAACAGCCGGTTTTTGAATTTCATGTTTTTCATTTATACTTCCTTGAAACGATAGCCCACGCCCCGCACTGTTTCGATATCGTCGGCATATGGCTCGATTTTCTGGCGCAGCCGTCTGATATGCGTATCAACGGTCCTGGCGTAGCCTTCAAACTGGTATCCCCATACCCGGTCCAGCAGCCGGTCCCTGGAGCGGACCCTACCCTTGTTCTGCATCAGTTCCAGCAGGAGGTTAAACTCGGTTACAGTAAGCCGGATTTGCTGATCTCCTATATAGGCTTTATAATTCTCCGGTTCTACAGTCAGGTCCCTATGGCGAAGAATCGCGGTATTTTGTTCAAGAGGCTGTTCATAGCGTTTTAAAACAGCCCGGATTCTAAGCAGCAATTCCCTGGGTGAAAAAGGCTTGACCATATAATCGTCAGCACCCAGCTCAAATCCAACGATCCTGTCAACTTCTTCGCCCTTTGCTGTAAGCATGACCACGGGGATGTCCGAAGTAGCCTGGTTGCGCTTCATGGTTTTGCATACTTCAAGGCCGTCCATGCCCGGCAGCATCAGGTCAAGTACAATAAGGTCCGGCTTGTCATGAATGGCACTTTCCAGGCCCTTCCTGCCGTCGGTGCATTTCAGAGTATGGTATCCTTCCGACTCCAGATGCCAGGTTACCAGATCCAGAATGTCTTGGTCATCCTCAATGACCAGTATGGTCTTGCTCATTTTTTGTCACCTTACAAAAGGTATTCACACGGAACTCCAATATTTAAGCAGTGAGCGAATTACAGCCTGCTTTTTATTTTATTTGTTTTCGGCTGCTTGCAGCATAAACCGTCTTTGTGACAATAACTCGAAAACAATGTGAAATTTTGGTGACAAAATTGACGGCTTCGTAAAAAGTTCAATATCTGCGTTGCGCTGCATCTTCCGTCATGTCACGTACTGCTAAGTACGCTCCATCCCTCGAGATTTGCGACGCCTTGATCTTGAACTTTTTACTTTGCCGTCCCAATTTGGATTTTTTACGAAATCATCAAATTGACACTGAATCTTTATAACCGTGTCATGAAATCGTAATATTTGAATTTTACCTTGCAGATAAATTAAACGCGATCATCATTAATAGATGATCTGGTTCTTTAAAATTATCAAAAAAATGGAGGTTCTACAATGAAAATGAAGAAAGTGTTTCTTTCGCTGGTGTTTGCAATCGCCTGTACAAGTTTGTGTTTGGGTACGGCCTGGGCTGAAAAACTAGTGATGAAAGGATCTACAACGGTATTGCCCATAGCACAGAAGGCGGCTGAAGAATTTATGAATGAGTATCCTGATGTACAGATTTCCGTGTCCGGCGGCGGCTCGGGCAACGGTATCAAGGCTTTGGTCGACGGGACCACGGATATTGCCAATGCGTCCCGGTTTATAAAACAGGAGGAAGTTGCCCGTGCCGTTGAAAATGGTCACTATCCTGTTCCTTTCGGAATCGCTTTTGACTGTATCGTTCCTGTTGTACATAATTCAAACCCTGTTAATAATCTAAGCATTGACCAACTGAAAAAGATTTACGAAGGCAGAATCAAGAACTGGGAGGAAGTGGGCGGCAAAGATATGCGGATCGTTGTGGTGTCCCGGGACACTTCTTCGGGGACCTATGAAGTATGGGAGGAGAAAGTGCTCGAAGGCGGCCGTGTATTTCCCGGCGCCCTTCTTCAGGCTTCCAATGGTGCGGTGGCTCAGGCGGTGTCCAATAACAAGTATGCTATAGGATACATCGGGTTGAGCTACCTTAATAAAGATGTTAAAGACCTTGAGGTTAACGGAGTAGAGGCCAGCAAGGATACCGCCGCGGCTTATCCAATCAGCCGTAACTTGTTCATGTTTACTGATGGATGGCCCACCGGTGTGACAATGCAGTTTATGAATTACATTATGCATCCTGACAAGGGGCAAAAAATTGTGGAAAGCGTAGGGTATGTTCCGCTATATTAATCTATCACAGTAGCTGTTGGCGTCGGAAAATGAGTTTCACAGATGCATTTTCCGGCGCCTTTGCAGTAAGTTCAAATTTCAAAATCAAGATATTTTTTAGGGGGTCTGCCGATGAGACGCCAGAGAAAAGAAGGAGTGATCCGTAACTTCTTTTTCTTTATTGCCTTTATTTCAATTGCAATTCTGCTCTTGATCCTTTTTTTTCTGGTCAAGGCCGGGGTTCCGATATTTGATAAAGTATCGGTTACAGAGTTTATCTTCGGAACATACTGGTATCCCACGGCCAGTCCGCCGGATTTCGGCATTTTGCCGCTGATCCTGGCTTCCCTTTTTGTCACTCTTTTTTCTGCGATTATAGCCGTCCCCCTGGGGGTTATGACTGCTATATATATTGCGGAAATCGCATCTCCAAAGCTCAAGGAGCTTGCCAAGCCGGCGGTGGAGCTGCTGGCCTCGCTGCCCTCGGTCGTAATAGGTTTTTTCGGGATGGTGGTTGTGGCCCCGTTTCTGCAGGAAACCTTTGATCTGCCAACCGGGTTGAACCTGTTTAATGCGTCTCTGATGCTGGCCTTTATGTCAGTACCTATAATATGCACTATTTCGGAAGATGCCATCAGCAGCGTGCCTCCTGAATTAAAGGAAGCTTCCCTGGCGCTGGGGGCAAACCGGATTGAAAGCATTTTCAGGGTCATTATTCCGGCATCGCTTTCAGGGATTAGTACCGGTATCATCCTGGGAATGGCCCGGGCAATAGGCGAGACAATGGTGGTTCTGATGGTTGCAGGCGGCGCGGCCATGATTCCCGGTTCCCTGTTTGATCCTGTGAGGCCTATGCCTGCCACAATTGCTGCTGAAATGGCGGAAGCCCCGTTTCAAAGCGCCCATTACCATGCACTGTTTGCTATCGGTATTATTTTATTCGTGTTTAACCTGCTGTTTAACTCAATCGCTGACTACATCTCCCACAAGCACCGGCAGGTTGGAGCTGCGACCCTGTAAGGGGTTAAGATTTGATGAGGTGAATCAGATGACAGGCAATCAGCACACAGAATTGGTTTTAAAGAAATCCTCCTTGGGCAAAAGTGTGAAGCAGCATGTGTTTTTTACACTTTTTCGGGCCGCCGCTGTTATAAATGCACTGGCTTTGCTAATTATTGTGTATTTTCTCATCAAAAACGGCTGGTCTGCGATCACCTGGGATTTTCTTACCGAACCCCCGAGGGATTCCATGACCAAGGGCGGAATTTTGCCGTGTATTGTAGGAACCGCCTACTTAAGCCTTGGAGCGATTCTGATTTCAATGCCCCTGGGTATTGGATCGGCAATTTATTTAAACGAGTATGCCAGGCAGGGCATTATAGTGCGGCTTATCAGGTTTGCCATCAACAATTTGGCAGGCGTGCCCTCTGTTGTATTCGGGCTTTTCGGTCTTGCTTTTTTTGTAACCTGGATGGACCTGGAAGTCAGTATTCTCTCCGGGGCTCTGGTCCTGGGCTTTTTGAGCCTTCCCCTGGTCATAGGATCTTCCGAAGAAGCGCTGCGTTCGGTGCCTGATACCTACAGGGAGGCATCTCTTGGCCTTGGGGCAACCAAGTGGCAGACCATATCAAGGGTGGTCCTGCCTGCTGCTTTTCCTGCAATGATTACAGGCGGGATACTGTCTTTGAGCCGTGCGGCCGGCGAAACCGCTGCAATCATGTTTACTGCTGCCGTATATTTTAACAAGCAGTTGCCTGATTCAATATTCGACCCGGTCATGGCACTGCCTTATCATATATACGTGCTGGCAACTGCAGGCACCAATATTTCGCAAACCCGGCATTTGCAGTACGGCACCGCCCTGGTGCTGATTGCTATGGTGCTCGGCATGAATTTGCTCGCAATAGTTTACCGGTCCAGACTGCGCCGAAAAGTTTAATTGGGATTTAAATCCTCTACAGCTAAATTTTAGTCCAAACCCTCAACCTTTTGAAGTTACTTAGAAGTATACGCAGCGACGAGGCTGCAAAAATTTACTGCAGATTCCCCCGATACCTTTCATTAAATCCGTTTTTTCCACGTCAATAAAAATTCAGCCGCATTTATTTTCAAAATAATTTTTAGCCTTCTTTTGATGCCGCCTCCGTAATTCAGGCCCCGGGAATTGCCGTTTCAAAACATTAAAATTGTCATAGAAACGTCATTGTTTCTTAATTTGATCGACAACATCCACCTCTATATACGGTTCTCAGACAATAAAACTGACTAATAAACCGGAATCGACAAAAGAAAAGGAGGTTACTTGGAAAAATCAAGGATGGTCTGAGCTGCATTTCTGAATTTAGGGGTTGATAGATGAAAATTTAAGAATCAATGAATCAAAAGGAGTGGTTAAAATGAAAATCAGGTCGATTGTTATTGTTTTAGTGTTTCTGGCTTTATCTGTTACTGCCAATGCTGTGACAATTTTTGACAAACAAGGCACGGCTCTGGAGTTAAACGGGGATTTACAGGTTCAATACCGTCAGAAAATCGGCGTTGATAAAGAACCGTACGTTGATTACGACGATCTTGAACTCGGGTTTCATGCCACCCATGAGCTTGACAACGGCTGGACCGGGTTCGGGGTTTTGGTTATGGACTGGAAAGGCCAGGCCCAAGGCGATAATGATAACGCCGTTGATGAAGCTTATGTGGGTCTTGGTTTCGGACCGGCATCTTTCAGATTTGGACGTATGTACTATGGCTCGGATGATTTTGCAGTGGAAAAGGCCTACGAGATGGACATAGGTACTGCAATCCCGGCAACTGACGGAGATGAGGGCTTACGTGCAGATGCTGAAATGGG
>JAIPDT010000097.1 GCA_021737545.1 Desulfobacteraceae bacterium | reverse complement strand
CCGGATCGCTTGAAATAAACTTTTCCTGAACCAGGGACCGGGAAAAACCGCGCAGAGTGATAAGGTGTCTTGCCCTGGAACGGAGGCCGAGCCCGTCATCACGGAGGCGAAGAAGGTGTTTCAGTACAGGCGCCATATCCACATCCCGGATGCGTTTTATACTGTTTCCGGCAAGAAACCTCTGGAATCTTGCAAGGTCGGAGCCGTAGGACTCGATAGTGGCAGAAGAAAGCCCCTTTTCCACGGTCAGGTAGTTGATGTACTGATCGATTTGAAGGGAAATCTCGTTCATTTGCTTCTGATCAAAGCTTTACCTCAAGGCTGTTTAGCACTTCCGCGCCGCAGGAGCGCACAGCCACCATGTTTTCAAGCCTGATTCCACCCCAGTCCGGCAGATAAACCCCGGGCTCTATTGTAAAGACCATGTTTTCCTCAACCCGGACGTTTCTTTCCTCCACCGGGCTCAGAGAAGGGCCTTCGTGGATGGCAAGCCCCACTCCGTGGCCAAGGCCGTGTCCGAAATACTGATCCAGGCCCTTTTCGCGCAGATGATCCCTGGCCGCAGCATCAATTTCTTTTGTCCAGGCGCCGGGGCGTATCGCATCTATAGCTTTTTGCTGGGCCTCGTATACGGCTGTAAAAACCCTGGCATAAGTCTCATCCGGTTGTCCCAGGATTACGGTGCGCGAAATATCGCTGCAGTAGCCGTCCAGGCGTGCTCCCCAGTCAAATAAAAGCGGAATGCCTTGCTTGATAGTATCTTTTGACGGGATGGCATGGGGCAGGGCCGCGTTTTTTCCAAAGGCAACAATCGGAGGAAAGGAGATTGATTCCGCACCCGCTTCCCGCATCCGCTTTTCTATCTCCCAGGCCACCCATGCTTCAGTCATGCCGGGGACAATATTTTCCAGGAGCCCGGAGAAAGCGGATTCCGCAAGATGCAGTGATTCGCGGATCTTATCTATTTCAGATTCCTCTTTGCATCGGCGCAGGCTTTCAGTCAGGCCGCGGATCTTTACAAGTTCAACTTTCTCGGAGCCGGTTTCCGCAAGCTGTCCGCAGATCATGTCATACTGCTCGCATGTCATGCGGCGGGTCTCGAATCCAAGCAGTTTGGTATCCAATTTTTCAAGGATTGCAGGAAGCTCTTTGGAAAGCCCTTTTTTATAGCAGATTACCTCAAAGCCGTGTGCCTCGTTTTGCGCCTGGATTTCAAAGCGCGAATCCGTTGCAAGAACAAGCCCTTTATCGGATATAAGCAGTACGCCTGCAGATTCGTCAAACCCGGTGTCTTCTCCGGTAAATCCTGAAAGATAGCGGCGGTTTTCCCCCACCTGTACCAGCAGGGTGTCAATACCCGCATCAGGAAAAGAGTTTTTAAGCTTTTCAATCCGGTCCTTAATATGTGTTTTCATAGATTTCCTATTATCACACGATTTGCTGACATTAAAGTTCAAATGCACAAGCAAACACAGACCGACGGATTAAAATCAATTACCCTGGTGTTAAGATCTTGAAAATTCGTACGGTTATGGTATGAATAAGCCTATGGCACAAATCATCTGCATAGCCGCGCCTCTTGCGGAAACCGGAAAGACAGTCGCGGCCGTGAATCTTTCGGCCGCGTTTGCCGTGTTTGAAAAAAAGACCCTTGTGGTGGACTGCTGCCCGGAAAACAACTGTCTTTTCGGGACACTTATTGAACCGCCGGTTGATCCCCCGGGTCTTGCGGACCTGCTTGCCGGGGAGGGGACGGATATGCCCGCAGGCCTTGTACCCACCCGGCTTGAACACCTTGAAATCCTGCCTGCAGGATCCGGATTGACACGGGCAGTAAACGGGGCGAAAGATCCGCAGGAGGCAGGAATGCGGCTTTGCAGGGCGATTTTATCACAGGCCCGGGAATTTGATTTTGCGGTAATTGACACGCCGACCGCATTTTCCACCTTGACAGAGGCGGCCCTGTGCGCTTCCGACGAGCTGCTGATACCGCTTCGGGTGGATCCCGCCGGGGCTGAATATATTGAAGAAGGGCTTTTATACATAAGAAGACTGCTTGAAAAGATTGCAAGGCTCAGGCGGGAAGGAAGAACCCGCATCAGGTTCGCCGGTATTTTAATCAACTGCTGCGATGACCGGGTGGAGGCCGAAGCTTTGCTGGGTCCCGGGTTTTTCGAAAAGATCCGTAAAATCTGCCTGCAGCTCTGCATCCCCGAGGATCCACGCCTGCACGAGGCCTTCTGGTTCGGAAAGCCCGCAGTCTGCCATGACATTAAATCCCCGGGCGCATGCGCGTTTCTGGACCTGGCATCCCTGTGGACCGGGGCGGATGAAACAAGCAAAGCGGAAAAAGAAGAGGATTTGCAGCCATGAAGCTTGCCAGAGAGGATATCTTACAAGCCTGTGAAAAACACCTGCTTAAGCTGATTGTTAAAAACATCGACAAATCCGCGTTAAAACAGGCCGTGCGTGAAAAGTACGATCTTGCACCCGGAGGCGAAATTGCCTTCCACAACGGGGATATCGTGGTGAAAAACAACAAGATAGTCTACAGGCTGGATTTCAGCGTACGGGCCGATCTTTCCCTGCTGCTTGACAGAAGCGGCGAGCCGATTGATATAACCGCCTCCGACAACCCGCCGGACAAAGAAGGCGATCTTGAGCCGGAAAAGGGCGCGGAAGACGGCAGCAGGCAGATCGCAGCAGACATCGCCAGGATGATTTCCGAGATAAACGAATAATGGATTCGTGATGTAACAATCCAAATCGGGAGCGATCCCGATCCCGATAGCGATCTAGATAACGATGAAAACAAATGATAAATTGAAAATATAGAGGATAGAAGCAATAATGGCGGATTCGCAGGTCAAGCCTGTTGTATCTCAGCAGGACATGGCGACTATTGAAAACTACAAATACAAGATCTACAAGCCCATTCGGCTTCTGCTGCTCGGCGCAACAGAAAGCGAGCCCGGCAAAAGGATGGAAAGGTTTTGCGAACGGCTCCAGGCAAACATTCCTGCAATTACTGTAAAAAAGGAGCCCGGCGATGATGAGCCGGCGGCGATTTTTATTCCACCGAATATTCGGTTTGAAGCTGTTGCGGAAGGAAAGCTTCTGGAGCTGTTTCTGATGTGTGTCGCCGGTATTTTGCCAATGGAAGAAAGCGAAGCAGGTGTTTCCGCAGACGAAATCCAAAACCGGCTCAAAATCCCCGGTGTTGTCAGGATATATGTTTCATCCTCATGCCCGCATTGTCCGGAAGCGGTATCAAGATGGCTCTACACGGCTTTATACGCCCCTGAGATGATAGAGCTTCATATAATTGAGGCTTCAATGTTCTTTGAGGCTGCGGCTTTTGAGAACATCAAGTCTGTTCCCACTGCGGTGTTAGACGGACAATTCCGCTGGACGGGTGTGGTTCCGGTTTCCGAAATACTCGATGTAATGGAAAACCTTGATCCAGGGGAGCTGAGCGCGGAGACTCTTAAAAAGATTATTTCAGACGGGGATGCAGAGGGACTTGCAAACCTAATGATAAGCCAGAAAACCGTGATACCCGGTTTTCTGGATCTGCTGGCCCATACCAGATGGCCGACCAGGCTGGGGGCCATGGTGGCGTTTGAATACCTGGCAGGACAGGCGCCTGAACTGGCCCGCCAGGCTCTTGATGAAATGTGGAGCCGTTTTTCAGGGCTTGACGATACCGTCAAGGGCGACGTCATACATCTTTTTGGAGTCTTAAACGACCGCAGGCTCACTCCCAGGCTTGAATCCGTGATAAACGGCGCCTATGCTGAACCGATAAAACAGACCGCCCGGGAAGTTATTGCGGATATCGAATAAAAGAGCAGAATGAATCAGCATATTTCTGTATGGATATAAAATGAGCTTACAGTCAAAAAAATCATTTGCCATGGTTGACTATGAAAAGTGCAGCCCGGGGCAATGCGACCCGGAAGAGGGGAGATGCGCGTCAGCATACGCATGCCCCTATAAGGTGATGAAACAGATAGACGGTACTTTCGAGCCTCCGATGGTATTTCAAGACATGTGCATGGGGTGCTGGGACTGTATGGAGGCCTGCCCCTTAGATGCGGTGCATATAATGGAAATCACTTAAAATTTGATCAACGCTTTGCACGAAGCCCGCGGTCAAACTCCATGATCCGGGCAAAATCTTTGTCCACGCCGGGCTCGACCCGGTGGTAAAGAGGACTGCCGGGATCCACCCGGCCGCCCATGTCGTAGGTAAAGGCCGCGGTTCCCACATGCCTGACCCAGAAACCCACCAGCACCGGCCCCTGAGCATCATAACAGGAGTGAAAATGGATAAATTCATCCTGCGGCGAGGGGCGGGTTTTGAGCCATTCTTCCGGAGAATCCGGAAAAAATACAGGGTTGATACGGTCTCTGTCCGGAAGATCCCGACCCACATCCGCCAGGCGCGTCAGCACCGCCTCTCCTTCAAAGAGTTTTGCGTTTTCCGGCATATCACGGGTATAAAAAGACCGCTCGTTAAAACAGACAAATTTAAGCCGGGTCAGATCATCCGGTGATTCAGGTTTGAAATAATAACCCACAAAAGGTCCAAAACCCACCCGCCGGCCGTCAAGATTGAGTTCAAGAGCGGCGACATATCCCCTGGGCACATCCAGGGAGATGCTCTTGTCACCGCTTCTGCCGCAACCCGTTACCCCGGCCAGGCCAAGGATCAGAAAGAGGATCAACAGTGTCGGTGCATTTATTTCAGCTCTCCGCCGCATTTGTGCTCTTTCCCCATAAAAAACCGATAATCCAGATACAGATGCCGAAAACAACGGCGAGAACCGCCACCGCCAAGGGCCTGCTGCCGAACCAGTCTGCCAGCGTGATCTGTCCCATGTTGGTGGGTGCGTGTAACAATGGAATCAAAAACTCGTGTAACTGGGCAAACAGGGCCGTTCCGGCAAGGCCGCCCAGCAGGGCGAAAACCGCGTCCATCCTGCCTTCTCCTGCCGCGGCCCAGGTGGTTCCCGGACAATAACCGCAAAGCCCCCAGCCCACACCGAAAAGAATGCCGCCGAGGCCGGTGGCCACCAGGCTGACGGGAATAATCAGAGTCCGGCCCACATTTGCGGACTGCAGCCCCAAAAGCCCCACCGATGAAATAATTATCGCCAACAACATAAACCGGGGAATCTCCCCCTCCAGCATTAAATGAGCCCGGGCCATCTTATCCGCGTTTGTGGCGCCGATGCGCTGGATCACAAAACCGAAAGCGATTCCGGACAACAACCCCAACCAGATTTGAGCACTCATTTTCCCTCCTTTCCGGCGCCGCCTTTTCCAAAAACAATGCGGGCTGTGAGCATAGCAAATGCAAAGATCAGAACGCCGAATAACAGGCCGCTCACGGCAAGCTGGGTGGACCCGGAGATAAAAAGCCCCAGGGTACAGCCGCCCGCAAGCCTGGCGGCAAACAAAATCAAAAATCCCCCTGCAAAGGTGGCGGCATAGCGTTTAACCCTGCTGTTGCCGAAGCGTTTTTCCCAGATTTCGGGAATGTCCCTGACCTGTATGCTGAAGGTGCGGCCGGCGATAAACCCGCCGATGGCCATCCCCAGCACAAAGGCGAATATCCATGAACCGGTATCCGGAATCATCCGGTAATGGGCCTTTGCCTCCACGTAATCCGGGGCTACCACCTGAATGGCGCCCTTGAGCGTACTTACAAATCCACTTGAAGACGCGGGCGGCCCGAATGTGGCGAAAATGAAAATGATGATACCCGCCAGGGCGAACGAAGCCGGCACCCACTTCCAATAGGGCAATGGTGTATTGTTATTCTTCATGATCAACCTCCGCATGATACATAACCGCCGGACGGCTCTCCGGACGACGGCTTACCGGGTTCTCCTTTTTGAATCATCTGCTGCGACGAGCTGGTCCGCGATGACGTGCCGGGCAGCGTCCCGCCGGCCAGACGGTTCTCCCGGGTCTCGACCGGAAAAAATTTATCCGGGTTGCCCCATTCGTTCCATGAACCTTCGTAGGTAAAGACATCCTCAAACCCCATCAGCCGGAGCACATAATAGGAAAACGCGCTTCTGCGGCCCGAGTTGCAATAAACGATCACTCCGCGGGAAGGGTCTATCCCCCGGTAAAGCTCCTGTAACGCGGAATAGGATTTCATGGCCTTGGTCTCTGGATTGGTCCAGGCGGATTCATAATTGATATTTACCGCAGTGGGAATATGCCCCAGCTTCAAGGGGCTTCCGTCCAGGCCGGTGGTGCCTTTTTCCCCCAGGTATTCCGCCCGTGACCGCGCATCCACGATCTGATAGTAAAAATCCCCCAGTTTTTTATAAACAAATGTGCCGTCAATCAATCGCTTTGCATTAATCGCTTCTGCAGGTGCCTGATACAAAAGCGGCTCGGGCTTGCGTGGTTCTGTGGCAAGATCATATCCGGCATCCCGCCATGCATCGATACCCCGGTCCAGGATCATCTTTTTTTCATGGCCCAGCACATCCAGAACCCAGAACACATAGGACGCCGTGGCACCCCCGTCCCGTTCAACCGAATCGTAAAGCACGACCGTATCATCTCTGGTAATGCCGTGCCTGCCCAGGATATCCTGGGCCTCTCTTACGCCGACAAAGGTGGAGGCCAGATCCGCCGCGACATCGTTGAACTGAAACTGCGACCAGGGCATGCGAACCGCACCCGGGATAACGCTGCCGTGATAGTATTTATCCGTCCTCACATCCACAACCACCAGGTCTTTTTCATTTAAATGATTTTTCAGCCACTGGGCGTTTGTGATAAGATTTGCGTTTGGATAGCCGGTCTCTCTCTGCTCAGCCGAACCAAACGACCATAAAATCCCCAGAAACAGCACCAGGGCGATGACAGAATACCGGATAAGACGGTTCTTCATGAGTATCCCCTCCTTTTTCAAAAAGACATTTGCGTTTGTTAATTAAAAATAGTGAAGAGAAGGCCAAAAACAAATTATTATTTAAAATAATAATCTTAAAACCTAAAAGATGCAAAAATGAGTGGGGGAAAAAGCGGCCCAAAAAGCCTTAAAGCAGATTGAAAAGGTTATGACTCAAACGGATTGAAATTAATGAACTTATATGTACTAAGGAGGGTGGAAGGCCTTTGGCTTTTCCAAGTCAGCCCCTCAATTCCGCGATAGTGTTGCCGGTTGCGGTGCTTTCATATCCCGCAATGGCATCGATCTCTCTTCTCAAAGGGGCGGATTGTAAAACGTCCAACAACACCCTCACCGTGGGGTGCTCAGTCATGTCGTTGGGAACGACCAAGTCGCAACGGACGGCGGTAATTGGGACGAAATCCAGACCGAAAACTTCGGCGACGACCCTCAATCCAAGGGCGGCGTCCGCTGCATTGCAGGCAATCCGGTAGGCTCCTTCACGATGAGACGTGACTTCGTTCTCGTAACCGTTGATGGCCGTGCTCTCGATTCCGTCTTGCTCCAGATGGTTATCCAGCAGCACTCTCAACGCTGCACCCGCTTCGCGATTGACAAAGCGCACCATGGGTTGCGCCAGATCGATTACGCTTCGGATGCATAAAGGATTACCCTTGGCCACCATCAGCCCTTCCTCCATAATCGAGAATCCCAACACATAACATGGAACACCCGCCAGCTTCTTGCGGGCAACGACAACATTCGATTCTTCCCTGCCCTCATTGTGCAGATGAGTTCCGGCCAGATGCGTAACGCCCTCGGTCAGTTTATTCAGCGCACGGTGACTGGAGGCGAAGCGACAGTGAACGCGCGACTCGGGTGCCCGGCGGCTAACATGGCAGGCCAAAATTTCAAATGCAGGATCACACCCCATCAGGAAAATCGATTTGTTCAAGTGGTTAGGCGGAGTAAAAAGGCAGGCGCTTTTTTTATCCGGATTCAACAACCCGTCCGCCGATCGCAGGCCAAAGGGGACGGATTCCGCGCCTTTTAACGGGAGCCCAACCAACCGATCACGCACACGCCCCAGCACCAGTCGTGATGAAGGTACATCCTCGCCGTTGATTATGTGCACTGGCTCGGTGTCGGGTAGGGTCTGCTCAACAAAGAGGTCCTCCACCCGGCAACCGAATAGTCGAGCCAGCCGCAGCGCGATGGCTGTGTTTGGCAGGTATCGCCCAGATTCGATATCGTATACGGCTTGGCGTCGGATATCGAGTTTGGCCGCGAGCTCTTCTTGTGACCACCCTTTTTTAAGTCGAAATTCCTTGACCTTGCATTTAATACTGTCTTGTTTTTCGTTTTTTTTTCGACCCATTGCACCTCCCGGAATTAATTCGTCCATTCAGGTTAAACCTGGAAAAACCTCTTGACATAATTTCTTACCATATGTCAATTTTAAACGTCAACTGACGTCTTAAAAATTTATTTGAATGTTTGAATCTTGAAAGTCAAGGGAAATGGAAAATGAAAATTGTGAAACGACTATTGCTCATGTTTGTGTTGATGATGGTGCTGACCGGAGTGGGGCTGGGATTTGCCATAGAAAACGGGATCGCCGAGGAAGGCGAGGTGGTCGTTTTTGCCGCCGCATCCACCACCAATGCCATCAGGGAAGTTGGCGATCTCTTTGCGGCCAAGGGGCTGGGACATATCACAACCTCTTTTGCTTCTTCGTCAACGTTGGCCAAGCAGATTGCCAGCGGTGCGCCGGCTGATGTCTATTTGTCCGCCAATAAAAAATGGATGGATTTTCTTGAGGAAAAAGACGTCATCGAAAAAGCGTCACGGTTCGATCTTCTGGGAAACCGCGTCGTTCTCATCGCCCCTGTGCAAAGCACGATTCAAACCATTGACGTAAGGAAAGGACTAGATCTGGCCGCTTTGCTGGGCAGCGACGGTCGACTGTCCATGGGTAATCCCGATCATGTGCCAGCGGGTATGTACGGCAAGGAGGCTATGCAGACGCTGGGACTGTGGGAACAGGTCAAGGGCCGTCTGGCCCCCATGAAGGATGTCCGTGCGGCCCTGGTGCTGGTGGAACGCGCCGAGGCACCTGTCGGGCAGGTATACGCCACCGATGCGGCCATCTCCAAAAAGGTGCGTATTGTCGGAACATTCCCGATGGAGAGTCATTCGCCGATCGTCTACCCTGTTGCGGCGGTGTCCGGGCAAAAGACCGATGCGGCCGCCAAATTCCTGGATTTCCTGAAAACACCCGAAGCCCGTGCGGTGTTTGAGAAGTATGGATTTGAAGTCAGGTAATGCATTTCTGGACTCTGACCAACGTTGAAGTCGAAGCCCTGCGGCTGAGCCTGTGGGTTTCCGGGTGGGCCGTGGCCGTCAGTCTGCCGATTGGCATCCTGGCCGCATGGGTTCTGGCGCGGCTGCGCTTTCCAGGCAAAAACCTTCTGGACGGATTGGTGCACCTGCCCCTGGTGCTGCCGCCGGTGGTCACCGGATACCTGTTGCTGATGCTGCTGGGACGCAACGGTCTGATCGGGGCGGCACTTTACAAGTATCTGGGCGTTGTATTGGCGTTTAACTGGAAAGGGGCTGTTTTGGCAGCGGCGGTGATATCGTTTCCCCTGCTGGTGCGGGCCGTGCGGCTCTCCATGGAGAGCGTGGACCAGGGGCTGGAATCGGCCGCACGCACCTTGGGTGCCAGACCTCTGCGGGTTTTTTTCACGGTCACCCTTCCGCTGATGGCGCCGGGCATCAT
This sequence comes from Desulfobacteraceae bacterium, assembly GCA_021737545.1. Taxonomy (GTDB): domain Bacteria; phylum Desulfobacterota; class Desulfobacteria; order Desulfobacterales; family Desulfosalsimonadaceae; genus Desulfosalsimonas. The sequence goes on along the minus strand of JAIPDT010000097.1, from coordinate 659 downwards.
TACCGGGCTGATTCTCGCTTTTGCGCGGAGCTTAGGCGAATTCGGTGCTACGATCACCTTTGTGTCCAACATTCAGGGGCAGACCCAGACCCTGCCACTGGCTCTGTATACCTTGACGCAGGTGCCCGACGGAGAGATCGGGGCCATGCGTCTTTGCATCCTTTCAGTGCTGATTGCCATGGCGGCTCTGGTATGTTCGGAAATGCTGGCGCGACGTTTTGCCGCCCGGATGAAAGGTTAAGCAGTTGTGAAGATAAACCTTACTCGCAAACAAGGCGATTTTTTGGTTGATGCGGCCTTTGAGGGCCCGGAATCGGGCGTTACGGCTTTGTTTGGATTCTCCGGTGCAGGCAAAACATCACTCATCAACATGGTGGCCGGCCTGGTTCGCCCTGATGCGGGCCGCATAAGCGTCAACGGCCTTTGTCTGTTCGATTCGCAGCGGCGTATAAACCTGCCGCCCGAGACACGCCGAATCGGCTATGTCTTTCAAGACGCCCGCCTGCTGCCGCACCTTTCGGTGCGCGCCAATCTGACCTACGGCATGCACCTGACACCGCCGAATCGGCGTTTTGTTACCTTTGACGCCGTGGTCGGACTGCTGGGTATCAGTCATTTGCTCAGTCGCCGGCCAGCCAAGCTCTCCGGGGGTGAAAAAC
>JAIPDT010000096.1 GCA_021737545.1 Desulfobacteraceae bacterium | reverse complement strand
ATGCGTGCAGAAAACCAAATTTTAAACACAATTCTTTTCGGCCTTGAACAGGCCATCAGATATACTGCTTTACGACATCGAAGTTATAAGAAACGGATACGCAGCAAAAATTTGATCGCCCAGATAAAGACCCGGGATAATGCGGCGGGGCGATATTTTGTTTTTACAGGTAAAAAATTCTACTCCAGAAAAGGCATCCATCCTAAAGCCGATATCAGTATGGTCTTCAGCAGTGCAAGGATCGGTATCAGGCTTTTGACATCGCCGCGAAATCAGGAGAACATGATCAACGCCACCAAAAATGGCCATGTATCTCTGGAAGGCCCGGATGATATGACCATGTGGTTTAGCGAAACAATGAACCTGATTCTCTCGGTGGGAGGGAGATACGGCACTGATGTCGGCGGCGGCGTTGTTCGTTACACCAGCAATTCCAACGGAGGGCCTGTTTTTGTTTATGTAAAAGATGATAAAATTATCCGTATTACTCCTATAGAATTTGATTCCGATGATGCTGATCCCTGGACAATTCAGGCCAGGGGGCGGGAATTTACACCTCCCCGGAAAACTACCATTTCTCCGCATACGCTGGGGTGGAAATCCTTAATCTATTCTGAAAACAGACTCCTGTATCCCTTGAAGCGGGTTGATTTCGATCCCAACGGTGAGCGCAATCCGCAAAACCGGGGTGTCTCAGGTTATGAGCGTATAAGCTGGGAAGAAGCCCTGGATATTGTTTCCGGGGAAATAAAACGGGTCAAGCGTGATTACGGGCCGGGAGCTATTCTTAACGGAAGCGGGTCCCATCATACATTCGGCAATTTAGGGTATTGGCTAAGCGGCCGGTTGCGGTTTTTCAATTCGATCGGATTTACGCCCGTCGTGCATAACCCTGACAGTTGGGAAGGCTGGTATTGGGGTGCCATGCATCACTGGGGACATAGCGGGCGTCTGGGCGCCGGAGAAGCGTATGGAACCATTGAGGACTGCCTGAAACATGCCGAGATGGTGGTTTTCTGGTCAAGCGATCCAGAGGCGACAAGCGGTGTATACGGTGCTTCAGAAGGCACCATACGAAGGCAGTGGCTCAAGGACCTGGGTATTAAAATGGTGCATATTGATCCCTATTATAATCATACGGTTGCCCTGCTGGGGGGAAAATGGTTGGCTCCGCGCCCGGCTACTGGCGCTTCCCTGGCACTGGCCATTGCTTATGTATGGATTCAGGAGGATCTTTATGACAAGGAATATGTCGCAAATCGTACTGTAGGATTTGACGAGTGGAAAGAATATGTTTTAGGGGCAAACGATGGTATAGCAAAAACCCCTGAATGGCAGGAAAAGGAGACCGGTATACCTGCAAAGGATGCCCGTGCTCTTGCAAGGCAATGGGGTACAAAAAAGACCTATCTGGCTGCAGGTGGTATCAACGGTTTCGGCGGTGCATGTCGATCAGCCACCGGCAATGAATGGGCCCGCTCAATGGTTTGCCTGATGTCTATGCAGGGATTGGGAAAGCCGGGAATCAATCTGGGCGGTATGCAGCAGGGAACCCCGGTGGACCACAGTTTTTATTTTCCCGGTTATGCAGAAGGCGGGCTTTCAGGTGATTATCAGAGCACGGGGATTGCCATGAGCCTTTATCAGCGAATGCTTCAATTGCCGACGATTAATACTGTCTATCAGAGAGTGCCGCGCTTAAAGATCCCTGAAGCAATCATGGACGGAGAGTGCGAAGGTTATCCCACAGATCCGTTCGCTATTGAAGGTCAGTTTTTAAACTTCAAATATCCCACTCCGGGCCATTCGCCTGTTAAGTTATATTATAAATACGGCGGCTCCCATTTCGGGACCATGAATGAAACCAATCGTTACGTGAGGGCCTATCGTTCCAATGGGCTGGAATGTGTTGTCAATCAGTCCATCTGGTTTGAAGGGGAGACAAAATTTGCAGATGTTATTCTTCCGTCCTGTACCAGTTTTGAGCGATGGGACATTAGTGAATTTGCCAACTGCGGCGGGTATATACCCCACAGCTACAATCAGTGCAATCACAGAGTGGCGGTTATGCAGCATAAATGCATAGAACCTCTCGGCGAATCCAAGTCGGATTTTATGATTTTCTTTGAACTGGCACAGCGCTTAGGACTGGGCGCCCCCTTTTCCGAGGGAATGACCGAACTGGACTGGTGCCGGCGCTTATTCGATGCCACGGATCTTCCGGATAAGATTTCGTGGAAAAAATTTCTTAAAAAAGGGTATTATGTTATCCCTTCGCCTCCTGCGGAGCAAAGAACCAGTGTTTCTTTTAGATGGTTTGCCGAGGATCGCCTTAAAGATACCCCGGATTTGGCGCCTTTGCCTGCAGATTATACTGAACAGTGGCTTCGGGGGCTGCAAACCCAGTCCGGAAAGCTTGAGTTTGTCAGTTCCAGTTTAAAACGCTTTGATCCAAATGATCCTGAGCGTCCGGTTATGGCAACATACATTCCTTCCTGGGAAGGTCCGCACACCAGCGAGCTTTATGAAAAATATCCCCTGCAGTTAGTCTCCCCGCATCCACGCTACAGTTTTCATACCATGGGCGACGGCAAGGACGGCATAATAAATGATGTGAAAAGCCATCGTATGCTTATTGATGGCTATTACTACTGGATTGTGCGTATCAACCAAAAGGATGCAGAATCAAGGGGGATCAGTTCACGTGATCTTGTAAAAATTTTTAATGATCGCGGAGCTGTAATTTGCGGGGCGCAAGTGACCGAGAGAGTGCCGCCTGGAACTGTACACTCATATGAATCCAGCGCGGTCTATGATCCGGTTGGTGAACCGGGCTCCTCTCCTGATCGCGGCGGATGTATTAACCTGCTGACCCCGAGCCGTCCGATAATTAAAAAATCTCATTCGACGGCAGCTAATTCCTGCCTGGTGCAGATTGAAAAATGGCAGGTGACAACGGAGTAAAGAATATGGCAAAATGGATTTTTATTATAGATGTAGAAAAATGCGAAGATTGCAATAATTGCTTTCTTGCCTGCAAGGATGAGCATGTAGGAAATGACTGGCCCAAATATTCGGTTGCTCAACCGACGCACGGCCAGAGGTGGATTAATATTTTTAGCAAAGAACGCGGACAATATCCGATGGTTGATGTCGCATACCGGCCAACGCCCTGTATGCATTGTGACAATGCGCCGTGTATAGCTGCAGCAAAGGATAACTCCGTATACAAAAGAAAGGACGGTATCGTCCTGATTGATCCGGTTAAAGCAAAAGGCCGGCATGATTTAGTGAAAGCCTGTCCCTATGGGGTAATTTGGTGGAATGAAGAAAAGGAAGTTGCTCAGAAATGTTCTTTTTGCGCTCATCTGCTGGATAACGGATGGAAAACACCTCGTTGTGTCCAGGTTTGTCCTACCGGAGCCTTGGAGGTTATGCTCTGTGAAGAGGATAAGATCAGGGAGTTAATCGAAACGAATGATTTAAGGGTACTGCATCCTGAATACGATACAGTGCCCCGGGTTTATTATAAGAATTTGTATCGATTTGACCGTTGTTTTATCGCCGGCAGCGTGGCTGTAGAAAAGGAAGGTATTGTTGATTGCGCCGAAGGTGCGACAGCAGTGCTTTATAGTGATCAGGCAGAAAGTCAGGAAATTACAACGGACTGCTTCGGTGATTTTAAGTTTGATAATCTGCCCCCGAACAGCGGTGAATATAAGATAGAAATAACTTATCAGAATTACAGCCCTGTCAGGACCGCAATTTCCTTGAAAGAAAGTTTAAATTTGGGAGTTATGACGGTCTGATAAAAATATTGTGTTGCTGTTTATTTTTCTATATTTTTGAAACTCTAAATTTAGAGGAGGAAAAGATGGCAGAGAAAAAGAAGCCAGATAAGTCGGAAAGGGGAGAAAAGACACTGATAAGAGATATCAGTTTCTGCGGTGTGCCTGAGAACGGGTCCAACGCCTCGATGGTGGATGTCAAGAACGGAAAGATACTTCGTATCCGTCCGATGCGCTATGACTGGAAGTATGATCCGGAAAAAGACATGAATCCGTGGAAGATGAAGGTTCGGGGCAAGACATTCGAGCCGAGCATGAAGACCCTGATTCCGCCGTATTCTATCGCCTATAAAAAAAGAGTCTATTCTCCCGCCCGGGTCAGATATCCCCTTATGCGCGTTGATTTTGATCCCAACGGTGAGCGCAATCCGCAGAACCGGGGGGTGAGTAAATACAAGCGCATTTCCTGGGATTATGCACTGGATGTGATAACAAGCGAGATGAATCGGATTAAGGAGAAGTATGGCCCCACCTCCCTGCTTTATCAGTGCGATCAGCATGGCGAGAACAAGGTGGTCCAGGCTTGCCACGGAGCCGGCCGCAAGCTTCTGAGGCAATGGGGCGGGTTTACGCTGCAAATTCGCCAGCCGGATAGCTGGGAAGGCTGGTGGTGGGGCAGCAAGCATTTCTGGGGCTGCGAGCCGGTAGGGCAGGGGATGCAGAGCAATTTGCTCTATGACATCTCCAAAAACACAGAATTGCTCCTTTTCTGGGGCTGTGATCAGGAAACCACACCCTGGGGATGGCAGGGCCAGCTCCCCAGCCGGTTCAGCTACTGGTGGAGCGAGCTGGGCATCAAGCAGATTTATGTGTGCCCGGACCTCAACTACGCTGCTGCCGTGCATGCAGATCGATGGATACCGGTTTTGCCGAATACTGACGCAGCGCTTTATCTGGCTATTACTTACCATTGGTTCAAAAACGGCACCTATGACAAGGAATACCTTGAGAGTCATGCCGTAGGCGTTGACAAGTATGAGGCCTATGTAATGGGCGAAGAAGACGGCGTTGCCAAAACGCCTGAGTGGGCGGCTCCCAAATGCGGAGTTCCGGCCCGCATTATCAGAGCTTTGGCTGAAGAATGGGCCAGCAAGCGCACCACCGTGGTAATCGGCAACGGCGGCCCCGGCATTCGCGGCCCCTATGCAACCGAGCCCGCCAGGCTCCAGGGTATATGCCTTGCCATGCAGGGGCTGGGTAAACCGGGTGCGAACCAGGCCAAAATGATCGAGTGGGGCTTGTTTGACAAGCCTGACCAGTATGCACAGCCCAAGCCGTTGCGGGTGCCGTATCTGCGTAAGGCATATACCGGAGGCCACCCGGATGAAAGCAACCACCCGTCGTTTATTCCAAAGACTTACGTACCCAAGGCCATCCTTGAGGGCAAGTGCGACTGGTACGGCTGCGAATCAGAGACTGCCAACCGTGCCAACCAGTTCGTACATTACAAATACCCTGCTGACGGATGTTCCAAAATCCATATGGTCTGGACGGATTCTCCGAGCTGGATTACCTGCTGGAATTCCGGCAATGACTACGTCCGGGCTATGCGCCATCCGGACATCGAATTTATGTTTGCCCAGCACCCGTGGCTGGAAAATGACGCACTGATGGCTGATATTATTCTGCCGGTAAACACCAAGCTGGAGGAGGATGATATCGGAGCGGATATTTTCAGCGGGCAGTACAATCTTCTCTTTCCGGAGCACAAGTGTGTAGATCCGCTGGGTGAGTCAAAGACCGATTACGAGATTGCCTGTATGATTGCCGAACGCCTTGGCCTGCTTGAGGAATATACAGGCGGCAAGTCGATTCCCGATCTTATCAAGTATGGTTGGGAAACCTCGCGCTGCGAGGATCTTATAAGCTGGGAGGATCTCAATGAAAAAGGATATTATGTAGTGCCCACTGCAGACGGGTGGGAGGATGTGCCTGCCGGCTTTTATAATTTTTACAAGGATCCTGAGAAATATCCGCTCACAACGCCCACCGGCAAACTCGAGTTCGAGGCTACGGGTCTTGCCGAGCATTTTCCGGATGATCTTGAACGCCCTGCAGTGCCAAAATGGGTGGCCAAGGGCATCAGCCACGAGGAAACACTTGAAACCGAACGCGGCAGGAAATACCCGCTGCTTGTGGTCTCCAACCATCCGCGCTGGAGTGTTCATTCACAGCACGAAGATATAACCTGGCTGCGGGAAATCGAGACCTGTAAGGTTACCGGCCCTGACGGATACCAGTATCATCCGGTCTGGCTGCATCCGAGCGTGGCAGAAAAGCGCGGCATTCAGGACGGCGATATTGTGTCGATATTTAACGAGCGCGGTACCGTTCTTGCGGGTGCCTATATAACAGAGCGCATCATGCCTGATGCAGTTTATATCGACCATGGCGCCAAATGGGACCCGATTGTGCCGGGCGAAATCGACAGAGGCGGCGCCATCAATACTATAGTGCCGCGCAACACAACATCCAAAAACGCAGTCGGCCATGCGGTCAGCGGATTTCTTGTCGACATCGAAAAGACCGACCTGGAGGCGCTAAAGCGCAAGTATCCGGAAGCTTTCAAACGCCCCTTCCATCCGTGTGCGGGGCCTGGCTTGGAGTCATGCATTACAGGAGGTGAATAATGGGTAAAGTAATGATTATCAACTATGATATCTGCAATGGCTGCTATAATTGCCAGATTGCATGCAAGGACGAACATGTGGCCAATGACTGGTCGCCTATTGCCAAGCCGCAGCCTGATACCGGTCAATTCTGGCACAAGGTTACCGACATGGTGCGCGGTCAGGTTCCCAAGGTCAAAGTAACCTATCTGCACACCACCTGCCAGCACTGTGAGGACGCGCCATGCATAGATGCCTGCAACGCAGGCGCCATTTACAGGCGAGACGACGGCATTGTGGTAATTGATCCGGAAAAATGCAGGGGCAACAGAATGTGCATGGCTGCCTGTCCTTACGATAATGTTATTTATTTTAATGATATGTTCAACATAGCCCAGAAGTGCACTTTTTGCGCGCATTTAATGGATCAGGGCTGGAGTGTGCCTCGGTGTGTGGATGCATGTCCCACAGAGGCTTTGGTATTCGGTGAAGAAGAGGAGTTAAAGGATCTTATAGACAAGGCCGAACCTCTTCTTATGCCCGGCAATGAGCATGTTAAGCCGAGAGTCTTTCACATGGGTCTGCCCAAAAAGTTCATTGCCGGCGCATTGGTTGATCAGGAGATTGATGCGTGTGTGGAAGGGGCTGCTGTCACGGCCAAAAACAATGACACCGGAGAGACCCTGAAGGCTGAAAGCGACAGTTACGGTGATTTCTGGTTAAAGGATCTCGAGGACGGCGTTTACACATTGCTGATCGAAAAATCCGGGTATATGCCCCGGAAATTCGGTCCTGTAGATGTTACCGAAAAGGACATAAATGTGGGTGATATTGCGGTATGGAAGGCTTAAATAAAGGACATAGCCTGATGGTCCTTGGAAGCCCGTCGGTCAGGAGCAAAAAAATTGCCCAGCCCGACGGGCTTCTATGAAAGAAAATTGATTCTTTATATAATGCAGGAAGTTATATATTTTAACTATGGAGAACTCGCATGATTATTGATATTTATGCCCATCACATTTCCGAGCGTGTGGGCAGGATTTTGCAGCCCTATGGCTATTACGGTCCGAATACGCAGTTTCCTTTTCCGCCGAGCAACTCGGATGTGGAAGTTCGTCTGGGCCTCATGGAAAAACACGGTGTTGACATGCAGGCGATCAGCCAGACAACCCCGGTCTTATTGGGCCTTGATGCAGAAAAAGCAGCGGAAATTTGCAGGATGTCCAATGATGGTAATTACGCGTTGTGCAAGGCCTATCCGGACAAATTCGTTAATGTTTGTATTATTTCGCTTCTGGATGTAAACAGCGCTATCGAAGAACTTAAACGCTGCGTAAATGAGCTGGATTGCCGCGCAGTGACCCTGTCTTCGAGTCAAAATGGCAAGGGCCTGGACGATCCGGACTTCTTTCCTTTTTACGAAAAAATTGCGGAATATGACCTGCCGATTCTTATCCACGGAACTCACTGGGAATGTTCTCCCCTTATGGATATGGAGAATTCATGGCGTTTTCTGCATGTATTCGGCTGGGACTATGACAGCACAATGGCTGTGTGGAGGCTCATTTTCGGCGGGGTCCTGGATCGCTGGCCCTCTTTGAAAATTATCACCCATCATCTGGGCAACTACATTCCTTTTTTCCATCGCCGGATCGAAGTAAATTTTAACGGGTTCCTTAAAGAGCAACTGCCACGTCATATTTCAGAGTATTGGAGCAATATTTACGGCGACACGGCAATTGACGGAAACGTGGGATCCATGCAGTGCGGATATGCTTTTTTCGGTTCCGATCGAATCCTGTATGGTTCGGATTATCCGTTCGGCCCTGAGGAGGGTGAGGATTTTATCCGGGAGAATCTGTTCTGTGTGAAAAGCATGCCTGTTCCGGAATCGGAAAAAAAGAAGATACTAGGTGAAAACGCCGGCAAAATTCTGAAACTGCAATAGGCAGGCAGGAAAACCGGAACAATTTTAAATTAATAAATTTAAAGAATTAAAAGAAAGGAGACCTCATGCATACTTATAATCGTGTGATAATTACAATTATGACAATTGTTATGGCAGCGGTGTTCGGTTTGGCGTCCGCTTCGTCCGCCTATGATGCAGACGATCCCATTGTCCTTAAATGCGGCATTGACAACCCTCCGGGAGATATGAAGTCAAAGACCATTAAGCGGGTTGGCGACCTGGTTGAAGAGCGGACAGACGGCAGGATTCAGTTTGAATATTTTTACGGCGGTTCCCTGATCAAGAAACCTCAGTTCGTAAGTGCTGTAGCCCGGGGTATTGCCGATATATCAACAGGGCCGGTATCTTTTATTACCGGAAAGATTCCGGAACTTAGCATTTTCGAGATCTACGGAGCATATGAACTGGATCGCTTCCTGGAAATGCAGGAGGCGGTTGAGCCATTGCTGACTGAATTCATGGAAACCAAGGGTATTCATCACGTCATGGTTCAGTATTCCGGCAGCACGGTTTTCGCGCATAAAAAGAAATTTCTCAAAACTCCGGCTGACTGGCAGGGGCAGAAGATGCGTCTGGGTGGACGCTGGCAGTCGGAGCTGGGCAAGCAATGGGGCAGCAGTCCGGTCTTTATGCCGCCGGGAGACCTGTATACCGCAAGTCAGCGGGGTGTTATCGACGGCTATATGCTGATCTGGGATATCGTATACGGTTTAAAACTTTATGAAGTAACACCTTATATCATTGACAGCGGGTTTAGCAATAATCTCGAGATCGTCACCATGAACCTTGAAAAATGGAATTCCATGACCCCGGAAGACCAGGAGATCTTTACAAAGGCGGTTGATGAGGTAAAGCCCTGGACCTATGAGAAAACCAGGGAACACTATAAAGAGCTAAAGCAAGATATTATCGCCAAAGGCGGAAAGATTCACAAGCTTACATCTGAGGAAAAGAGCATGTACTTAAAGGACGCCCTGGAGCTGTGGCCGAAAGTACGCGAAATGTCCGGGCCCGTGGGCAATGAGTTTTGCGATATCATGGAGGAATTTCGGGAGAAGTAGTTAATTCCGGCATAAACGATCCTTTTTGCAAAGGTGTCTTATCAGGAGAGAGGAATGAAAAAGATTGATTTTGAAGCCCATTTTTTTACTAATGAGTATGTAAAAGCGCTTTATGACAATAAAGGTTATCCCAGGTATGTCGAGGATCCGAAGACCGGCAGGCGCAGGTGCCTTTATGCGGAAAATGTTTATGAATCCCACGGCGATGTGCTGCTGGACAAACTGCTGGATCATTCCACGGGCAGGCTGAAGCTGATGGATGACGCCGGTGTGGATGTCCAGGTGCTGAGCCTTTCAGCACCCGGGGTGGAACGTTTTGATGCTGCCAAGGGTACTGCTCTTGCCCGCAGCACCAATGATGAGCTTTCTCAAATCATTAAAAAACATCCGGATCGTTTCCTGGGTTTTTGTGCACTGGCCCCGCAGGATCCGGACAGCGCAGTGGCTGAACTCGAACGGGCGGTAAAAGAATTGGGGATGATCGGCTGGAAGACCCACTCGAATTTCGGAGACACCTATCTGGATGATCCCCTGTACCGCCCGGTTCTTAAAAAGGCCGAGGAGCTGGATGTACCGATTTATCTGCATCCTTCCGCCCCGGCTATTTCCCAGCTCTGGACTTATGGGTTCGCTTTGGCGGGGGCTCCCTTTGGGTTCGGCCTGGAGACCTCCATGTGCATGATGCGCATGATATTGGGCGGGGTTTTTGATGATTGTCCCAACCTGAAAATCATGCTGGGGCATTATGGTGAGGCTCTGCCGTTTCAGATTGAAAGGGTCAATTTCCCCTGGGACAGGCCATGGTTTGAAGCCGAGCTTCGCCCGGAGTTAAAAAGGGTGCCGGGCGAGGTCTTAAAGGAAAATATGTATGTCACAACCAGCGGCAATAATTTTCAGCCTGCTTTTCAATGCACCTATGACGCTAT
>JAIPDT010000095.1 GCA_021737545.1 Desulfobacteraceae bacterium | reverse complement strand
CCTGCCCAAGGGGCTGGACACGGTGGTCGGCGAACTCGGCAGTCGACTTTCAGGGGGGAAAAGCAGCGAATGTGCATCGCCCGGGCTCTGTTAAAAGACGCCCCCATTCTGATCCTTGGCGAGGCCACCTCCGCTCTTGATCCAAAGGCGGAGCAGCTGGTGCAAAAAGCCCTGGAAAACCTTATGACAGGCAGGACCTCTTTTGTGATCGCTCATCGGCTTTCTACGATCGTGGAGGCCGATCGCATCATAGTACTCTCAGGCGGCAGAATGGTTGAACAAGGCAGTCATGAAACTTTGCTGGCGTCAAAGGGAGAATATTACAAATTTTATTTCAAGCAGTTTTCCGCCAGATTTGACACAGATCCCCAAGCCAACGTTCCAGGCGGGGCTGAATCCTAAAGACAGCACGGAAAACCCATGAAGATCAACACGATCGTCAGCCGTTTTATTCTAAAAGAGATGATCCCGCCGTTTCTTATCAACATGGGATTTTTCATGTTTGTCTTTCTGATGCGCGAGATTCTGGAGATCACCGACATGATCGTCAATTACCAGGTGAGTCTTGGGATCTTTCTGCTGATGATCATTTATTCCATGCCTTATTTTCTTGTTTATATAATTCCCATGTCCGTGATGATGAGCGTGTTGCTGACCTTTTTGCGCATGTCTGCAGACAATGAAATCCTGGCCTTAAAATCGGCCGGAGTAAGCCTTTATCACATGCTTGCGCCGGTAATGGTGTTTGCGGTGGCCGGTTTTGCTGTCACTGTTTTCATGGCGGCATACGGCATGCCCTGGGGCAAGTTTTCATATGAGCGGCTGTCCATGGAGGTTGTTCAGTCAAACTTCAATATCGGCCTAAAGGAGCACCAGTTTATCGATAGCTTCGAGGGGGTTATGATGTATGTCAATGAAGTGGACGCAAAAGACAGGAGCATGCAGGGCGTATTTATAGAGGATGGCCGCACGACCGGTCCTGCCAGAACGGTGGTGGCTCCCGAAGGATATCTTTTCGAAGGCGACAAGCCGCACACTTTTGTGATCCGCCTTTACAACGGCATTGTGAGCCAGAGCGAGCCGAGGGAAAAATCGTCTCATGCAACCCGGTTTAATACCTATGATATCAGGCTCGATCTTCAAAGCGCAGTATCTGCAGCCAAGTCAGGGAGCAGGGATGAAAAGGAAATGGGGATAGGCGAGCTGCGCTCCTACCTTGAAAAGCAGGAAAATCGAAATGAAAAGTTTTATTATTCCGTGCACATGGAATTTCACCGAAAATTTTCAATACCTTTTGCCTGCATAGCCCTGGCAGTGCTTGCCATGCCTCTGGGGGTCCGGTCGTTTTCCGCAAAAAAATCCGCAGGCCTTGGCATGGGGCTGATCTGCTTCTTGCTCTATTATTTGATTTTGTCAGGGGGTATGGTGCTGGGCGAGGCAGTCAGGTATCATCCCGCTCCGCTGCTGTGGCTTCCAAATTTTATAATGGGCGGGGCGGGAGTCTATTTACTTGTCAAAGCGGCAAAAGACAGCCCGGTTGTCTTTTTCTCAGTCTTTAGCAAGAGCCGGCGCGTGGCGGGCCGACCGGGGCAGACAAAAACCGGGGCCGGCTGTGCGGACGGCGCTAATTCCAGGGGAGATTCATCCCGGTCATGACGGTTATTCATCGCTATATTACAGCATCTTTTCTGAAGTACTTTTTTTTAGTACTCATCGTGGTGGTGGGGATATATTTGTCTGTGGATTTTATCGGCAGGCTCGACGATTTTATCGAATCCGGACGTTCCCCGGCTGCGGTGGGATTTTACTTTCTGTTAAAAATTCCCCTGATCCTGTCACGGATAACGCCTCTGGCGGTACTGCTTTCCGTATTGATTATTTTCGGGCTGATGAACAAGAACAATGAAATCATTGCATTAAAAAGCGGCGGGATAAGCGTGTTCTACCTTCTGGTGCCGATTGCGGTGCTCGGAACGATATTTTCAGTGCTGCTGTTTGTATTCTCAGAATCTGTTGTTCCCATAAGCGCAGCCAAAGCCACTTCTATAGAAGAGAATAAAGACCGGGATTCCAGGGCTGTTTCGTCAAAGGAGAAAAATATATGGATCAGGCAGGGCGACAAAATCATAAATATAAATCATTATCATCCGGCAGAGGATGTGCTCTATGGCATCACCGTTTATTCTTTTGATTCCGGTTTTAATCTGGTTCGTCGAATTGACGCCGCATCAGCCGTATACGAGAAGAGCGGGTGGTTGCTTTACGACTGCATGGAGCAGAGGTTTGACCGGAACGAAGTTCAATCCCCGGCAGGATCTGCCCCTCTGCGTTATGATGAAAAAAGGAAGCTTGATTTAAAAGCCCGGCCAGCAGATTTCAGGCGTGTGGCCCGGGATGCGGAGGAAATGGGTTTCGCAGAGCTCCTTGCATATATAGAAAAGACAAAGGCCGAAGGCTATGATGCCACCAGATACAGGGTGGACCTGTATGCCAAGACCGCTTTTCCTTTGGTCTGCCTGATCATGAGCCTGATGGGAGCGGGTCTGGCTCTGAGGGGAAAAACCCGCGACGGCATGGTAGTAAGTTTTGCATACGGCATTATTACAGCATTTGTTTACTGGTCAGTCTACAGTTTTTCTCTGTCACTGGGCTATGGAGAGGTGCTGCCGGCGTGGCTGGCGGCATGGAGTACAAACATCCTGTTCGGGTTTGTATCGCTTTCCCTGCTGTTGAGCCTGGAGTAGTATCAAGGTACCGTCTTATGAAGCAGTTCCGGAAAAGAGTCGAATCCGTTATGCAGGCCGATAACCCCGGCTCCGGGGACAGGATGCTGGCCGGTCTGCTCTGCGGAGCATCCCGCTTATACGGCGGGGCGGTAAAGCTGCGGCATGCCTGCTACAGCACTGGCATTATCCGGGCTCGCCGGCTTCCCTGCCGGGTTATTTCAGTGGGCAATATTACAACGGGCGGAACAGGCAAGACGCCCATGACCGTGTATATGGCAGAGCAGCTTTGCCGGATGGGATATCGGCCCGCGGTGCTTAGCCGCGGCTACAAGGGCGGAGCGGAAAATAATGGGGCGGTGGTCAGCGACGGTTACAACCTGTGTGCCGATTCTCAGACAGCGGGCGATGAGCCCTTGCTGATGGCCTGTCGACTCAGGGGCGTGCCGGTGTTGGTGGGTGGTAACCGATATAAAAGCGGTATGCGTGCCATGACCGAGTTTGATCCGGACATAATTGTTCTTGATGACGGATTCCAGCACCTGCGGCTGCACAGGGACCTTGATCTTGCGCTTATTGACGCAAAGCGCGGTATCGGCAACGGTTATCTGCTTCCAAGGGGAGGGCTCCGGGAACCGGTTTCGGGGCTGCGCAGAGCGGATGCAGTTGTGCTCACACGCAGCCGAAACACTCCGGAAGGTGGTGGAGCAGCACTTCCCTGCCTGCCGGAGGTACCGGTATTCCGTGCAGATCATGTTCCTTATGTAGCCGGAATATATAGCGGCAACGATCATGTTCCCCTGTCTGTATCGTCGCTTGGAGAGTCGGATGAGTTTTCGTTTATGCACGGACAGTCGGTGTTCGCCTTTTCAGGGATTGCACAGAACACAGAATTCCGGGACCTGCTGGAGGAGCGTATCGGTGCTCTTGCGGGTTTTTCCGCATTTGCAGATCATTATTCTTATATGGACAGTGATCTGCGGGATATTGTAAAAACGGCGCAAAACTGCTCGGCCGAACTGCTTGCAACCACGGAAAAGGATTTTGTGCGCATTGCCGGACGGCTGCCGGGTTCTTTTCCGGTGGCGGTGATCGGGGTGCGGATGGCTTTTATTGGCCGGCAAGAAGAGGAAAAATTCGTTCGTTTTGTCCGCGGCAGGCTTACCGGAGGAGTTTCGGAGACCTTAATATGAGCGGTCAAATTACGCGGGAGACACTTGACGGGCTTTCCCCGGAGTTTTTGTCAAGGGGGAGATGGGGGAATGCTGATTTGATCCGCTTCTGTTTTGGCGGGAAAGAGTGGATTATAAAAGATTTTTCATTTTGTCCCTTGTTTGTAAAAAAAAGCTGGGGCAGATGGATGGCGATGCGCGAATACAGGGCCTATATCCGTCTTGCGGGCCTTGAGGGGATCCCGGCTGAGGCGTTTTTGCTGGATGAATACGCAGTAGGCTACAGATTTATTCCGGGAAAGACTCTTAGAGAGTCGGATCCTGCGGAGATTCCGATCGATTTTTTCCATGAGCTCGAGGAGCTCGTCCGGCGGATGCATGAACGCAACATCGTGCATCTTGATCTTCGCAACAGAAGAAATATCCTGATAGCCGAAAACGGCAGCCCGTATCTGCTCGATTTTCAGTCCTATCTGGATTTAACTTTCATGCCGCGTTTTTTGCACCGCTTGTTAAAGGACATCGATTTTTCGGGGGTTTATAAAACCTGGATCAAACTGCGGCCGGACTTGATAGACAAGACCCGCCTGGCCCATCTGAGACGCCTGAACAAAAGGCGCAGGCTCTGGATTTTAAAGGGCTATCCCCTGGGAAGCCGTGGCAAGCGGAGACCCTGATGTGGGTGTTTTTATCTATGAATAAATAATAATTTAAATCCTCCGTCCATGGTGAAGGCCCGGGAAAGGTTCGACCGTTGCTAAGAGATAAACCAACTTTGATGATTTCGTAAAAAGCTGTTTATCCCGCTATGGCAGTATTTTTTCTCGCCTCCTTTAAGGAGACTACCCGCTATGCGGGTGGAGACCCATTTTAAAGGGGTTTGATAAAAATAAATATATACAGGATTACGTAACAGACTCCTGCCATTGCCATGTTTCGCACCCCGTGATTTTCGGCAAAGCTTTGACTGTCGAATTGAAAAAGTTTTTTTGAGTGAAAAAAGCTGTTTATCGTCGGCATATAGGGCCGCACCCCCCTGCAGTAGTCTGCATACTCCTGCCCGAATAATTCGGAGAGAAGCCTTTCCTCCCGTTTGACCCGGTTTGTCATGTAAAAGTAATAAATAATTATGTAAGCCAGGAGGATCCATGGATTGCCGGTTATCATCAGGATGCCGAAGATCAGAAAGAACCTGCCTATATACATGGGATTGCGTACAAACATATAGGGTCCTTCGGTTGTCAGGCGCTTTTTTGTTTTGATGGTGGCAAAACACCATAACTGTATGAGTTCGCCTATAATCGAGACCCCGAGTCCGGCAAAAAACCATTTTTTTTCAACTAAGGGTAAAAGCAGAAAAAAAAGGATCAGTAAGAGAGGAAAACGCAGCTTCAAAAAGCTCTTTCTGGCCTTTCTGCTGTTAAACACTTCATTGATTCGGTTAATAACAGGGAGGGTCATGGGACTGTGCCTTTCTTTGCATTTGTTCAATGACTTTTTTAAGGTCTTCCGGCCGGTCCACGCTGATGCTTTTGCTTTCCGTGAGTTCAACGCGTATAGTGATACCGTTTTCCAGAAGTCTGAGCTGTTCGAGCTTTTCGATCTGTTCCAGGCGGCCGGGTGTAAGCCGGACGAATTGGTCCAGTATTTGCCTGCGGAAGGCGTATAAGCCTATATGGCAGAAATATTCGGCATCTTTTTTATCCCGGGGGTGGGGGATGGGAGCCCGGGAAAAATACAGGGCCCTGCCGTCCGGGGCAAATGCCACCTTGACCCGGTCGGGGTTTTCTGCATCCTCCGGTTCCAACCGGTGAGCCAGAGTGGTAACCTCGGTTCGGGCATCTGCAAAAGGCCGGATCAGCAAAGAAAGCATTGCCGGGTCCAGAAGAGGCTCGTCGCCCTGGATGTTCACAATGACTTCGTGCGGCTCGATATTAAGTCGTGTGGCGGCCTCATGAACCCGGTCGGTACCGCTTTCATGATCGTTTCTGGTCATGATTACCGGCACGTCAAGGTCTCGGGCGTTGCTTGCGATCCTTTCATCGTCTGTGGCAATGACTACCCGGTTTAATTCCGGGCACTGAAGCGCCCTTGTATATACATGCCAGAACATGGGCTTGCCGTTAATTTCGGCCAGAGGCTTTCCGGGGAACCTTGAGGATGCGTACCGGGCTGGGATAACTCCGCAGCATTCCGGCAATCCGGAGTTGTTCATCAGGCCTCCTTCGCGTATGCGCCTGACAGGCGTTTTTCAATTATTTGGCAGGCCTTTTTGGTACCGCCCTGGCGGGCCTGGATGTAGCCGATCGCCTTTTCGCGGATTTCCTTTTTGTCCTCCGGTTTGTGCAGTTGTTCGATCAACCGTTGTGCCGCCGACTGCCAGTTGTTTTCTTTCAGTACAAGTCCGTGATGGAAAATTGTTTCCCCGACCCAGTAAAAGTTTTCCCAATAAGGTCCTATTACGGGCCGGCAGCCGCAGATCAGGGGCTCCAGGAAATTCTGCCCGCCGAGCGGGGCTATGCTTCCGCCCACGAATACCGCGTCCGCCTCCCAATAGGCCTCTGAAAGCTCGCCGAACTTATCCCAAAGGATTACACTGCCCGCTTTTGCCGGGGGCTTGAGGTCTGACCGGAGCGTCCAGGCGAGACCCATTCGGGTAAGTTCGCGTTTCCAGTAATCAAGCCGGTGCATATGACGCGGGAAAAGGCCGGTAATTATATCAGGGTGGTACGAATGCACCTGCCGGATAAGTTTTTTAATCCGTTTTTCTTCCTGTTTGCGGATCGAGCCCAGGACAAGAAATTTCGCCTCGGAGCCAAGGATAAGAGATAAGCTCCGCCCCTGATCAGAACTTCCTGTGGTGGACAGTCTGTCGAATTTCATGTTGGGCATTTCAAATACTATATCTTCTCCGAAAAGTCGGGCAAACCATGCCGCGTCCGCAGCCGAGACGGCAAGCACCCCTTCGGGGCGCAGCATACTCAGCAGGTTCCTGCCCCTGCGGTAAAGGGAAAAGCTCTTTTCAGTAATCCGGCCGTTTATTATCCATGCCGGCACATTGGAAACTTTTAAAGCATACAACAGGCCCGGCCAGATTTCGGTTTCCAGCAACACCACCAGTTTCGGGTTTATCTTGCGGACCGCTTTTTCCGTGAGCGAAGGCCTGTCAAATGGGAACCATCCGGGAATAAGGGTAATGGCCGAGCCGGAAGAATCTATGTCAGCGGCTGCCTTTTCAAGAATATCCATGCCCTGCCGGGTGTTTGTGGTGACAAGAGCCCTGACGGGCTGTCGGGGTTTGAGTGTGGAAAGCAGCGACCATGCAAGATAGGCTTCCCCGCCCGAGGCGGCCTGGATCCAGAGGTCTGCGGCGGGCGGATCCGCCGCCAGGCAGCGCCCGGCATACCCGTCCTTTAGCCGTGAACTGAGGCGCAGTGCCGGAATGATTCCACCCCAGGCGGCATCATAGATTTTTACTGCGATTTTAAGACCGGTCTGATTCAATTCACTGGCCGGTAGTATGCCGGTGCACTTTTATTCTGCATCAAAAAGCAGCCAAGACGGATTATTCGACTTCGGGCCGCGGCAACAGGCCGGCGCGCTCAACGATTTCGGGAACCTTTTTTTCCCACTCGATTGCCATGATGTGAAAGCCGCTTACTCCCTCGAGTTCCTTTAGCCGCTGAATGGTTTCCACGCAAATGTTGAGCCCTTCTTCGGCCTGTTTTTCCTTGGGCGTATCAGACATTCGCTTTACCACCTCATCGGGCACGTCCATGCCGGGCACCCGGTTTTTCATGTATTTTGCCATACCTGCGGACTTGAACGGAGTCACCCCGGCCATGATGTAACATTTTTCAGTCAGGCCGCGATCTCTGGCCTGGCGGATCCATTCCTCGAATTTGTCGATATTGTAGATGCATTGGGTCTGAATGAATTCGGCGCCGGCTTCTATTTTCTTGGCCAGTCTGGGCACTCTGATTTCAAAGGGATCTGCAAATGGGTTGGCCGCGGCCCCGACAAACATCTGCGGAGGCCGCTTGATTTCGTCTCCGCCCAGAAACCTGCCTTCATCACGCATCTTTCGCACCGTCCATGCAAGCTGCATGGAATCCAGATCGTGTACGTTCTGCCCCTGGGGATGATCGCCAAAGCTCTGGTGGTCGCCGGACAGGCACAAAACATTGTGTATGTCAAAGGAGGCGGCGCCAAGAATGTCGCTTTGCAGGGCTATGCGGTTTCTGTCCCGGGTTACCATCTGGAGCACGGGTTCCATGCCCATCATTTTTAAATGAATGCAGGTGGCAAGACTGCTGGTGCGCACCACTGAGGTCTGGTTGTCTGTGACATTAATGGCGTCAACACAGCCTCTTAACAGTTCGGCCTTTTCTTTGATCACCTCGGGATCGCTTCCCCGGGGCGGACCGCATTCTGAAGTGACGCCCAGATGACCAGCAGCCATGATTTTTTCCAGTTTGCTCGGGGTCTTCGCGCTCATATCTGTACATCCTCCCTCTGGACTTTTCTTGGTCCGCCGGCCCGGTCAGTGGACCAGTCCTTGATGTCAAAGAGTTTTTCATAAAGATCCAGGCGGTCTATAGCCTTGAGCCGGTCAATTATCAGCTGCCAGGCACAGTCCAGTTCTTTGTTGATTTCGCATTTGCCGTCTGACGATCCGCCGCAGGGGCCGTTGAAAAGTCGTTTGGCGCATCTGGAAACCGGGCAGATACCGCCGGTGTATGCCAGAATGCACTGTCCGCAGGCCTGGCATCGCTCTGTCCACAGCCCTCGTTGTTCGGTCGCTCCCAGAAAACATGTGTTGACCCCGGGATATACCGTGGTGTTATGATATTTTTCCGCTGTGAACTGTACCCCGACGCCGCAGGCAATGGATACGATTGCATCGTACTGGTCCGCGATATCCCGGATTTCCTCTAAGTATTCATGATCGCACTGCCGTTCCAGGGTGCGTTCATCGACCTGTGCGTCCTCTATGCCCTGGTTGGCATAATACATGCGCAGGGCTGAGGCCAGCATGCCGGCTTCCTTTTTTCCGCCCGCCTCGCAGACGGTTACGCATTCGTTGCAGCCGAGAACCAGGACCTTTCTGCAGTCCTTTACATATTCAATGATCTCCTCGACCGGCTTTTTATCGGCAACTATCATTTGTTGACCTCTTTATTGTAAGATTAAAAAGGGTTAAAATATATTTGATTAAACAAATGAATTCAGAAACTTATATTTTTATGCCGCATTCTTTTTCTTTTTCATGGGATTCGGCCCCAGGCCCCGGATCCGCTCATCCATTTCCTCGGCATACCTGGCGAATAAAGGGGCGTCGCTTGAAGACAAATTATACATCTGGGCCCGTTCGCCGTCCAAGCCGATGGAATTCAGGAGCCTTTGAACCTGCTCCACTCTTTTACGTGCGCGCAGGTTTCCGGTTTTGAATTGGCACTCACCCTCCATACAGCCGATTATACAGACACCGTCCGCGCCTTTTTCAAGCGCCCGCAACATATGTTGGACATCCACCTTGCCGGTACACGGTACGCGAACGATCCGGAAGCTCGTGGGATACGTCAGTCGCATGGAACCTGCCAGGTCCGCAGCAGAGTATCCTCATTGATTGCAGCAGAAAGCCAGGATTTTTGGCTGAAAATCGTTGTTCATGATTCTTCTCCCTCCAGCAAGGCGTCCACCTTGCTTGTGATTTGGTCGTCTTCATACCACTGAAGCTCTATGGCTTTTGCCGGACATTCGGCCGCGCATGAGCCGCAGCCCTGGCAAAGCGCATCATCTATTTCACTGACGCCCTCCTCGTTGATCCGGGGCACGCTAAAGGGGCATGTACGTACACAGATCAGGCAGGCGGCGCATTTTTCAGGGTCCACTTTTGCGACTACCGCGGATAGAGTCAGGTAGGGCTGGGCCAGCATGGTGGTGGCCCTGGAAGCCGCAGCCATGGCCTGGGCAATGGATTCTGAGACCAGTTTCGGGCTGTGGGCTGTGCCGCATAAAAAGACGCCTTCCGTACCCATTTCCACGGGCCGGAGTTTTACATGTGCCTCGATAAAGAAGTTTTCCGGATTCCGGTTTAACTTCATGATGTTGGCCAGTTCTTCAGTGTCTTCTGCCTCCATGCCTGCGCTTAAAGCGAGCAGGTCGGCATCCACGCTTATTTTGCGCCCCAGGATGTGGTCTGTGAATTCCACGTTGACACAATCGTCTCCGGCCTTGGCCACGGGAGGATCCTCGGGATCAAACCTTGAGAATATAACTCCGAGTCTGCGTGCCTCTGTGTAATAGTCTTCGAGCAGACCGTAGGTCCGGATGTCTCTGTAAAGAATATATACCTGGGTCTCAGGGTTTAGCTTCTTTATGTGGATGGCGTTTTTGACTGCACTCTGGCAGCAAATGCGCGAGCAGTTAGGGTTGTCTTCATTTCTCGATCCTATGCACTGGATCATGACCACGTGATTAAGATCGTCCGCGGCTCCGGGTTCTTCCAGTTTTCCGCCGAGTTCGAGCTGGGTGAGCACCCGGGGATTTTCCCCGTAAAGATATTCCGCGGGCTGATGCTCCTTTGCGCCGGTGGCCATGATGGTCACGCCGTGTTCTATTTTGCGGCTCACCATTTGGTCGCCCACCAGGATCTCGGTGGTAAAATTGCCCTTAAAACCCGAGAAATCGACAAT
>JAIPDT010000094.1 GCA_021737545.1 Desulfobacteraceae bacterium | reverse complement strand
GGCCCGGGTCTGGAAGAAGAGTGCAGGCCGCTTGCACCGATTCTACCCGGCCAGGCTGTAATTACCGGGGCGCATAATCTGCCCAACAGCCACGTAATCCATTGTCTGGGACCGGTGTACGGAATTGACAAGCCTTCGGACCGGTTGCTTGCCTCCTGTTATAGAAATGCCCTGCACATAGCTGAGGAAAACGGACTCGGATCCATAGCTTTGCCCGCAATTTCTTCGGGCGCGTTTGGGTATCCTCTGGAAGCAGCCGCCCGGATCGCACTTAACACTACTCTTGAGGAGCTACCGGAATTGGTCGCTGTGAGATACATCCGCTTTGTACTGTTTAGCAGCTCTGATTTGCAAGTCTACCGGCAGCTCACAGACGAATTGGCAGGCGCTTGACGGAAAAATCGGGAAGCGTGCATGAAATCGACATGAAAGCCGCGTTTTGTCTCTTCGGTCGGCTCAAATAGGGCGTCGGGTAAAGAAAGGAGGCAGTTATGATCCTTGGTCAGGAGATCCTGAGAGCCGCAAAAATCCTGGCTGAGGCCGAAAATGCGGCCGCTTCCTGCGGGGCCGGCATTTCGGCTGAAAGTGGTATTCCCACCTTCCGGGATCCGGGCGGCGTATGGGAAAGGGCCGACCCGGCGGAGATGGGCACTTCAGAAGGGCTAATTGCAACACTGAAGACGAATCCTCAAAAGCTTCTGCCTGTTTTCAGGGATCTGCTTGACACTTTTGAGCAGGCAGAACCGAATCCCGCGCATTTTGCCCTGCGGCACCTGGAGCAGATGGGAATTTTAAAAACCGTGGTCACTCAGAATATCGACAATCTTCAACAGGAAGCCGGCAGCACCGATGTAATCGAGGTCCACGGAAACGGTTTTCGCATGCGTTGTCTGAAGTGCGGCCGGAGCAAGTGTTATCCGCGCAAAGACATGATACGCCGGATAAAGGAAAAAATTCAGGCTCCGGATTCAGTTGCGTTTTCTGATATAGTGGAGTTGATGCCCAAGTGCGAAGAGTGCGGATCAGTGACCCGGCCGGATGTGGTCATGTTCGGCGAGGCGGTAAAGGATATCCCGAAATCGTTTGAGGCTGCCAGGAAGTGTGATGTAATGCTTGCAATCGGGACTTCAGGGGTGGTTTATCCGGCGGCCTATCTTCCGTTTGAGGCCAAAGAGGCGGGCGCACGAGTCATCGTTGTCAATCCCAATGAAAACGCCTTTCATAGAGTCTCAGATGTCTATATTCCCTTGAAGGCGGCCGAGGCCATGGATCAGATTGTAAAAGCGGTAAAAGAGCAATGAACATTTTTTCTGCAATAAAATACAAACCGTATGTAAAGCTGTAATTAAGGCGGCTGCAAATACTTTGTTTTAGCCATTTTTATTTTTTTAAGGTTTGATTATGCGTATTGTACTGGTCCATCCGGCCGGATCCAACTGGGTCGCCGGCAAAAAAGATGTTGCAGCCGTGGCAAACCGCATGCCCCCGCTGGGACTGCTTTCCATAGCAGCTTACCTGGAGCGGCACGGCCACAGCGTGGCAGTGCATGACTGCCTGGGGCCGAATGCCGTCGCCGGGATCAGGGCCAATGTGGACCAGATTTTAAGCCGCAATCCCGATCTGGTTGGATTTTCCGCTACCACCGCCGGTTTTTTGGACGGATACGACATGGCCGTCCAAATCAAGGCGTTCATGCCTGAGATTCTGACAGTTTTTGGCGGGGTGCATGTTTCGGCAGTGGGCGGCCGGTTGTTGGATGATTTTGAGTGCATCGACTATCTGTGCATGGGCGAAGGAGAACAGACTTTGGCGGAACTGGCAGACGGTGCTGCGGTCCCTGAGATCGCCGGGCTTGCATGGCGCGACCCGGATGGAAAGACGGTTTCCAACCCGGACAGAAGTCACCTGCCGAACCTGGACTCGCTGCCGTTTCCGGCATATGAAAAGCTTGCCGGTTTCCCGAAAAAGTATAATCTCCCTTTATTTAGCTATATCCAGACCCCAGGCGCCACCATGGTTACAAGCCGGGGGTGTCTTTACCGATGCTCATATTGCGACCGCTCAGTATTTAAAAACGGCTACCGCTATAACTCGGCAGAATACGTCTACGAGCATATGCGGTATTTGCGCAATAGATTCGGAGTCCGTCACATCAATATCTACGATGATCTGTTTACGACCCACCGCAAAAGAATAACCGAACTGTGCGAGCTTTTGGTTTCCCGCCCCCTGGGCATTCATTTCAATTGCGCGGTTCGAGTCGGATATGCAGATGACGAGCTGCTGCAAATGCTTAAGGCCGCCGGCTGTCTTATGGTATCACTGGGCATTGAAACCGGAGATCCTGAGTTGATGGCCGCACACAAGCCCGGGGTCTATATCGAAGATGTCAAAGATACTGTTCGGCGAATTCAGGCAACGGGCCTGCGGGCCAAGGGTCTTTTCATGATGGGACTGCCGGGTGAAAGCAGAGAATCGATTAAAAAAACCAGTGATTTTGTTCTCTCCTTAGACCTTGATGACATGAACATGGCCAAGTTCACTCCTTTCCCCGGAGCCCCGATCTGGCCGACCATATCCGGGCAGGGCGAGATGGAGGAAGACTGGCGCAAAATGAACTGTCTGAATTTCGTGTTTGTGCCAAAGCAGATCGACTCCAGGCAAACCCTGGACCGGTTGTATAATTGGCATGTAAAGCGCTTTTACTCGGATCCTGTATGGCGCAGAAGGTTTGCCGGGCGCATCTGGCAGCATAGGCACAGCCTCTGGTACCTGGCAAAGCACCTGCCTGCGTTTCTTTCCGCAATGCGGACTTTTGATCCGAAACAAACATCAAAGGCAGATTAATCAAGAGCCCTTCAGTCCACCTGTCAACCGTGTATATTAAACTTAAAATTTTCCCCCTCACCTGTATGCAAAGCCGTGCATAAATTCGGTTACAGTTGCACAGCCGCATTTCTTGCCGTGGTATAAAGTTAAGGAAGGGGAAGAGTAGAGGGGTTGATTTTAATCTTCTTTGTTTTTCCCTGTCCACAAGGGGTCGTTTCCAAAATGCTCCATCCACCATTCTTGAGGGGAGCGTTGTTTTTTTACCTCCTCTTGGGAAAAGCAGTATCTGTAATTGGAGCAGTAATCAAGCAGGGTCTGGTAAGCTTCCGTGATTTTACGGGTCATTTCATTGGCTTTTTCAATGTCTTCTGTGCACCTGTCAGGATGCCACTTTGATAAAAGCCGCCTGTAGCTGGCCTTGATTTGCTCCAGGGTGGCTGTTTCGGGGATTTCCAGAATCTGTCTGGCCCTTGTAATCTTTTCATATTTGGTCATGTTTGCCCCTGTTAAATCCTGATAAGATATATGGCAGGATAAACTTAACTCGTGTCCATCCAGAAATAGCCAATTTGCCCAATTTCTGCGTCAGGCTCAAATTTTAATCCTCAAGATACTTTGAGTATTCCTGCGGTTAAAATTTTCGCCTTCCTTGAACTTAAACAAATTATCTGATTTCTCGAGGGACACTAACTCAGAAAAATACTGCTGGCAATGATTGCGTGAATGTATTTGGGGTGTCTTAGAGGGTCGCAGCCTTGCTACTATAATATCATGTTTAATTTTCCCCTTGGAGTATAAATATTTGCAAATTCGGAAGTTTTTGGATTTGCCGGGCGCAGGCGGGTTAATTTTGGCACGAAAAATGCTAATTTTATAGTAAAAAATGGTTGGGGGATAGCTTATTAAGCCATGCGTCTGTCATAATTGCAAAATCATATGAGGCTTAAAAAATGGATAATAAAGGAAATAGCAGGCAGGGCCGGCACCGTGCCGGATGTAAAAAAGGCGGGCAGGGGATAGGGGTAGGCCGCGCGGGTGAGCCTCTCGTGGGGCCCGGAGGTATATGTGTCTGCCCTGAGTGCGGATATGAACAGCCACATAAGCGAAGTGTTCCGTGTCCGCAGATAAAATGCCCGGAGTGTGGGGCTGTCTTGACAAGGCAGTAGTAAATAGTGAAAGGAGGTGTTTGCAGATGCCAGGAGGCGACAGAACAGGACCCGTAGGAGTGGGTTCTAAAACCGGTCGCGGTGCAGGATTTTGCAGCGGGTTTGCAATGCCCGGGTGCGCAAATCCATCTCCGCGGCGTGGATTCGGCATGGACTTCGGCCGGGGCCGCGGGCGTGGCCGCGGCTTTTGGGGCCGGCCATTCGGCGGCGGCTTTGGATGGCGGCACCGTTTCTTTGCCACCGGAGTCCCCGGCTGGATGCGAGCCGGACCTTATGCCGAACCCGGCCCTGAAACGGAGAAACAGGGCTTAAAGCAGCAGGCCGAAGCCCTTGAAGCCGAACTTGATATGGTTAAAAAGCGTATAGATGAGCTTGACTCGGGCTGCGAGTCCTGAGCCGGGCTGAAAAGGAGAAAAGATGCGGCCGCTTCCTGTACAAAAACAGGGGCGGCCGTTTTTTATGTGAAAACCGCAGGTGTAAAAAAATAACAGGAAGACCATTTGTGCCGGGCTATATGGCGGTGGCGAATCTGATAGGGGATATATAGGATCCATAATAATGATGCTTTTCGGTCTGGCGGTGACCCGGGGAGGTGCAGCAGTATGTATCTCCCTGGCCATGAATAAGCTATGCATGTAAAAAGTTTTAATACCCCCACGGCTTTATGGGAAACATTTCCACATTTGTCCAGGGATCGGTCTTTTCATAACGATACCTGAGCTCAAAGCGAACTGACGGGAAAATATCCGCCAGCTCCTGAACAGCGTGTAAAGGGGGTGTCCAGAGAGTTGCAAATTCGATATATGTGGTGGAGGTGTCGAAAGTGGATTCCACAACCGACTGAATATCCTTTGTCGTCGCCCAGTGGGCCATGCGCCAGTCATACTGGTTGAAAAATTTGTATTTATTGTAATTGTCCACAGCTTGTTCAAACAGTTCAGGCAGTGTCTTATCCGATCCCGGCACAACGGAGTTTTTACGTTCCGCAGAAGCCGACTCCAACTTGCCGCCAAGCTGATCTATTCGCTTTCTGATACTGGTTTCATCGGCTTTGTAAGGCGGATCTGCAAACCATTGATTCAATACAACCTGTCTTACCTTTTCGGCCAACCCTGGTATTTCAATATTTAACGCCAATAAAGGCCTGATGTATTCAAAATCAGGCATGAGCAACGATGTCGGCGTGGCTTTGATGGATTCGAGCGAAAATAGAGGCGAAGCGCCGTGACCCGGGGCTTTGGACCGGAGCAGGGCCAGGATGTGCTTTGCATTTGAGAAAAAAAATAATTGGTTGGTCAGCAAAGAATCCATGATGAAAACAAATGTCCGTTTCTGATAAAGAGTTGTATGGAAAATATTAAAATGCTTAATCGTCCTTAAACATTGTCAGGAGACGCTTGCCCTTGAGCTGTTTGAAAGTGGCGCCCTGGCCGCCGCTTTTAAGGGCGGCTTCGGGATCTGTTATATAGGTTCCGGCCACGGCATCAACGCCAAAATCAAAAAGAACGTCTGAAAGAGGGGTTGTTCCCCCGAGAACAATTACGAATGCATCTAAACGGCACATTCCCATGAGCTCGTCAAAAGTGTGATTGATAAGGGATGTCCCCGTAATCGCCACTACGTCGGCTGCGGGGATTATTTCCGGCGCCCGATAAGCCTCTATATCTCCTTTACGCGGGTCGAGTTCCAGCACCCAAAGTGTTTCCGCGGCTTCCCGTACCTGCTCTGTAAAAGGGAAGTGACCCACAATGGCCACCTTCCGGTTTGCTCCGCGCTCAAGGATCACGTCGGCAGCGTTGACTTCATGGGCTTTATCAGGATTTACATCAAGAAGTGCATTGATTGTGGCCAGACCGACCCCGGCCTCAGGCAGGCTCGAAGAGTGCATCATTGAGGCGAGCTCGGCAGCGGGTTGTTCAAGCAGAAAGCCTGCATTGTTTACCGGATGGCCGCCTCCGTGGTGATGCTCGCTTTTTGTTTCCAATGTGGAGGATATACCTGCCTGGGCCATATTCCCGCGTTGTAACAGCGCTACAGTCCAGTGAAGTCCGATACGGATTTCGAGAGGTTCCGCATTTTTCGCTTCTTTATTGACAACCTCGAGTAATTTTTCAGCTATAGTCATATATCTTCTCCAGGCCGTTTTGGCGTATCTGTTTTGAACAGTTATTCAGATTGCCGAGCTTGAAATTAAGCATATACCAATTATTAATCTGTATGTAAACAAGTAACCGTGAACCTCAGCAATTTTAAGGTGTTAAATGTCGTATTGACATGTGGATTAAATAAGGCTAATTGCCAGAGATAGTATTTGTTATTAACCTCAAGGTTGAATTTACAAGTAAAGAGGGCGGTTCCTCAGAAAGGAAATGTTATGGAAAGCGGGAAAAAGACGTATCTTCTGGAATATGCAGGGAAGCCACAACGATTTGCCAGGTCCGTAATTGCGGGCGATTTTGTCTTTCTTTCCGGGTCAAGCGGAAGGACCCTCGAGACCGGGGAAGTCTCCTCCCATGACGCAGGAGAACAAACAAAGGTGGCCCTGGAAAAGGTAAAACTGGCTCTGAAAGAGGCGGGCAGCAGCCTGGAAAATATCGTTAAGGTTCAGATATTGTTCAGGGATATAAATGACTATGAACCCGTAAAGCAGGCCGAGTTCGCTTTTTACGAAAAATATGCTCCGGCTCTTGCCAAAGAGCCTCCTGCAAGCACGGTGTGCCAGGTGGCATCCCTCTCTAAACCCGACATGCTTGTGGAATTCGACATTATTGCCCTGCGGGGCGATCGGTAAATTTTAGCAAAATATTATCAGGTCAAAGGCATTGCACTGGCGGTAGTAAAGGGATCAATCGTCACGGACATGGATTTGCACGTTGTCCTTGATGGTCTTTTGGATACTGTATCCGCCTTCTATAAGAGAGCCATCCACAAATAAGGCCCAATCGTCTTTCAAATTTTCCTTTTCGGCTATCAGCTCATACATGCTTGAATCATCTTTAAGCGGCGTTGCTTTGAGGATCTCAATAAGACTTGCTTCATTTTTGCCGCTTACTTTCACTTCCTTAGCCCCCCAGCCTGCAGCCTTGGCAGCCCGGTCAGATGCAATATTGATAATAGCTCTCATAGGTTATTCCCCTCCTCTTTAGCCATTATTCGTTCCAGGCAAAGCCCGGCAGCACGAT
Source organism: Desulfobacteraceae bacterium (assembly GCA_021737545.1). Taxonomy (GTDB): domain Bacteria; phylum Desulfobacterota; class Desulfobacteria; order Desulfobacterales; family Desulfosalsimonadaceae; genus Desulfosalsimonas. Next base: position 3,461 of record JAIPDT010000094.1, on the reverse strand, counting down.
GATAGGGCTTTTTAAAAGCTTCAGGATATTTTTTGCGCAGCGAATCTATGTCCGTGTATTCTATATCCACCAGAAAGCCGCTGCAAACCATGCCTGTAGCGTTTTTAGAAGTTGTATTATGAGGAGCTATGGTATTGATAGCTCCTCCTCTGTCAAGTTTTCCGGCAATTATAGGATCCCATCTTGCCCCGTGGTCAATATAAACCGCCCCATGCCTGATTCTCTCTGTTAATCGAGCCCCGGCCAGCAGGGCTCCTCTTTCGTTAAATATTTTTACAATATCACCGGCGCTGATATTTTTTGCAGCAGCATCTTTGGGGTTTATCCAGACGGGTTCATACAGGTAGCCATCCGGGCCTTTTACTTTGCAGGTGTTAATTTCCCTGAGCCAGATCATGTCATCGTGCTGTGAATGTACCCTCCATCTTGGATGATTGGTTACCACCAGAAAAGGATATTTTTGGGCTCTTTTGCAGGACAGACTTTCCTGATGGCTTTCGCCGCAGGGAATCCAGCGGGGAACCGGGGGTCTTTCTTCATCACCCGGAAAATTGGAGGCAAGCCTTTCAGAATAAAATTCGATTTTTCCGCTGGGAGTGGAAAGCGGGTTATTTTCAGGATCCCTGTAAAAGGGGAACCCCCCCGGCTCATTGTTTTTCCAGTTTTCATCAAAGGCGATTGGATAATAACCTTTCTCTTTGAATTCTTCCCAGCTTATATCACTGGCAATGCCGCAGGTTTCATATCCCGTCTTTATCCAGTCTTTAACGCTTTTTCCTTCGGTGTATTCTTCTGTCAGCCCGAGTTTTTCAGCAATTGCGCACACGATTTCATAATCGCTTTTGGACTCCCCCCTGGGGTTTATCGCCCTCGGTTGATCAAACACTACATTAAAAATGCCGCTTTGCATTTCCGCCCCGAAGTCATCGCATTCCATAGCGGTCAGGGACGGCAGGATCAGATCCGCCATCTGGCAATCGTTTTCCATCCACGGGTGCTGGGCCAGGATAAATTCAATTTTTGGGCTTTTTAAAGCACGGACGTAGTCATTGGTATCATTCCAGCATGTTATCCATGAAGGGCTGTCGGTCCATATCATGTGGACCTCGGTGCTGTCATCCAACGGATACTTATATTTTATAAACTGCTGGTCCACCTTATCCCGTGAGAGCGTGGTACCGTACCATGTAATGGGCGGCCGCAGAATGGCGTCATGGATAAGGTCTTTGGGGATAAACTGCCTGGGAGTATCCGTATATAACCATCCCCGAGTAGCGGAGGAAAGATCGGGAATGTATTCGGGCCATGGAAGCGGGTTGTTGCTCTTTTTGTTGTAAAGCCCCCATTCTATCATCTTGAACTGGTGAGCTCCCGGTTTGCCCACGCCCTGCATTGCAAGAAGCAGGGCCTGCAGCCTGGCCGGTTCCGTTGCATACGGCCCCCGGATGCCCGGTCCGCCGTTTCCTATAGCACAACTCACAGTATGCTTGGCCCAGTATCTTGCAAGGGCTTTAATTGTATATGAAGGAACTCCGGTAATATGTTCTCCCCATTCAGGTGTCTTGAGCGTATTATCTTCTTTTCCGAGAACATAGTCTCTGAACTTTTCAAAACCCACGGTATGGGTTTTGACATATTCCTGATCGTAAGTCCCCTCAGTTATCCACACATAAGCAATAGAAAGATAAAGCGCGGCATCGGTATTCGGAAGCACCGGAATCCATTTATCCGCGTGCACTGCCGCGCCGTAATTTAAGTCCGGGCAGACGTATACGGATTTAATGCCCAGCTCGGTGAACCAGTAACACAGGCGGCTTGCAAGTTGTCCGTCAAAACCCCAGGGAGTAGTCTCAGGGTCGCATCCCCAGAATAAAATTCCATCCGAATTTTTGGATACGTCCCACATAACATTTGTAACAGGTACAAGCTGCCCGAGGTTCTCGCATCCCCATACGTGTTTGGCCCCCCAGTACCAGCCTTCCCAGCTGTCGGTATTCCTGGTCTGAAGAGTGTAACCGCCAAGAAGCCTTAACAATTTTCTGTGACAACCATGTGCCGCATGAACTATTTTGGTTTCTCCATGACCGTCTGACTGGGAAAGCACCGCTTCCATGCCGTACTGTTTTTTAATACGTTGTAGCTCGCCGGCCACGATATCGAGCGCTTCTTCCCATGAGATGCGGACATATTTGCTTGTCCCCCTGTTCTGAGTATTGCGCTCACCATTGGGGTTCCAGTCAACCCTTTTCAAAGGGTACAAGACTCTGTTAGGTGAATAAACACGGTTTTTATAACCGAGAGTATAAGGCGGGATAAGAGATTTCAAATCCGGCTGAAATGTTTTACCCCTGGCCTCCATTTTCCAGGGTTTAAGATTTTTGTACCTGCAATCGTAACGGAAAGGCCTGATTCTCAATATCCTGCCTTTACTGGTATCCACCTGCACACTGTTGCTGTCCGCCGGAATACCTATAAAGCCCAGCCCCCTGAAAATTGTTTTATCGCCTCTGATTGATATTTTTCTTTTTTGTTCTTTCCCGTTTTTCATCTCAATATATATTAAGTGCTTGCATAGTTGTTACCATTTATCCCGGGGTATTCCGTAGGCCTCCAGACATTTATCCGCGAATTCTGTATCAGCATTTATGGCGAGCAATCCCGCCCTGGCTATAATTCCGTCTTCCCAGGTTGCCCCTGAGGCTCCAAGGCCCCCGATAATTTTGTTTTCCATAATTATCGGGAATCCCCCCATAAATGCAGTCCAGTTGCTGTGAAACCATAATGGCGGGATTTCAGGTTCGACTCCTCTAAAGGTGTCTCCCCACAGATATGTCGGCATCTTACCGAATACGGCGGTACGTGCCTTGTTGCCGGCCACCTCAATACTTAACAAAGGCGCATCATCCATTTTCTGGAGAGCAATCATGCTGCCTGAAGCATCACAGACAGCAAAGGTCATGCTGAATCCTGTTTCAACAGATTTTTTCTTTGCTCCTTCAATTATTGTCAGCGCCTTTTCAAGATTTATTCCTGAGTTATCATACGGTATTTCGGGCGGCCAGACTCTTTCCCATGATTTCTCTGCCATATCTTCTTTCCTTTTTTGTTAATGGTTTCATCAAGACAGAAGCTTTGCCGCAATATGCCCATCGCGTATGGCATCCAGAATCTTTCTGGGGCTTACGCAATCCCCGGCTTCTAAAATCCGTAAATCCGATTTGTTCTTTAGCTCTTCAATCACCTGCCTTTGGGGCCTGAAGCCGGAGGCAAGTACAACACTGTCGACACTTATTTCAGAACGGGCCCCGAATCTGTTTATAATGGTTATACTTTTGTCAGAGACGGATTCCAGTCTTTGACCCGTATGAAAGGACACCTTGCATTTCTTAAAGCGGTTTTCATAGACCTGTCTTTCATCGGGCGTAGTGCCGTTCATAATCGTATCTAACATCTCAATGAAT
>JAIPDT010000093.1 GCA_021737545.1 Desulfobacteraceae bacterium | reverse complement strand
GCTGGATATCAAACTTGACAATCTTTGCAGGGTAATTATTGATCTGTCTCCTGATGTTCTGGGGCTCCAGGAAGTGGAGTCCGAAAAAGCCCTTAAAAAACTTCAGGACAGTCTCAGGCGCCTGGGAGAAAACTTTCCGTATGCAGTAATCGCGGCCAAAAAACCCGCCACAGTAAAATGTGCGCTTCTTTCGAAATACCCTGTAATCCGCTCCACGGAAATACCGGTACCCGGCGGGAGCCGCAGTTTACTGCGTGCTGACCTGGATGTTTCAGGAAACAGGCTGATAGTGTTTGTCAATCACTGGAAGTCTAAAAACGGTCCTGAAAGCCGCCGCATAGCCTATGCAAGGGCGCTTGCCGCAGCCGCGGATGAGCTGCCTGAAAAAAGCGATTACATATTGATGGGGGATTTTAACAGCAATTACGATGAATTCCTCACCATACGGGACCGGCCTGTGCTGGATGATACCCGGGGGGTCATCGGAATCAATCATGTTTTAAAAACCCTGTCAGGCGACGAGTTGGTTGGGGAAAAAGAGCTGGTAAAAAAAGCCGGGCAAAATTTTCATTACAACCTGTGGCTGGAGGTCTGCAAAGAGCGCCGCTGGTCGGCTCTTTTTTTTGGCCGCCCGGCGAGCCCGGATGCGATTTTGCTGCCTGCGGCACTTTATGACGGCAAGGGTGTTTCATACCTGGATAACTCGTTTGACAAATTCGATCCGGGCTATGTTTTTGACGGCCACCGGCTGCTTCGTTGGCAGCGCACCGAGCGAGGCAAGGGACGGCATCTTGGCATTGGTTTTTCGGATCATCTTCCGGTATACGCCTGTTTTACAGAAGGACCATTTGATTTTCGGGATAACAGGGCTATTTGCTCGGATAAATACGAAGATGTCTCCATTGCCGATTTGTACAATTCCAAGACCGGTGCGGTGAATCTGGAACTAAAGCATTGCGCTGTTATATACCGGCACGGGGATAATGCGGTGATCAAGCAGAAAAACGGCCGGGCCGTGTATGTCTATAAAGAAGGGCAGGCTCTTAAAGAGGGCTGTGTGTATGACATTACTGTATCAAGGCTCAAGTGCTATTACGGCAATCTGGAGATCACGGGGATTGAATCAACCGAAAAAACAGGGGAGGTCAAAAAGCCCGGCAGATATTATATTGGATCACCCAATATTGATTTATCGGCCCGGGAGCTTGAAAACGAGGTTATAGGCAAGTATTGCGGCACTTATAAAAAGGATGGATTTTATTATGGAAAAGGAAGGCAAATCCGTCTATACTTCAAGATTAAGTCTCTTGAGCCTGAACCAAACACCCGCATTTGTTTAAAACATGTGCGGATAGGTTATCACAAGAGCCCGGAGCTTGTTATTGAAAAACCCGAACAAATAAAGTTGATAGAATTGAATTCCGCGGACTTACTTTCGGACAGAGGGCTATGAACCAGGATACAAGGAACAACCAACAATCTCACCTCGTTGTCGGCATTGACGTGGGTTCGGTTTCGGCCGGGCTGGCGCTTTTGACGCCTGAGCGCGAAGTTTTGCACACTGATTACCGGTTTCATCACGGAGAGATTGCGGGAACTTTGGAGAATATGCTCGCATCGGCCAATGTCCCGGGTGCATCGCCAATAGCCGCAACCCACGATACCCCGCTGCTGGTTAAGGCTGATTTTCGCTGTGACGACCGGGTGGCGGTTATTGCGGCAGCCCGGCAGTTTCACGGAAAACCCGGGGCGGTGCTCCATGTGGGGGGCGAGAAGTTCTCCCTTCTTCTTTTTGATGAAGACGGACGTTATTCCGGTTTAAAGACCAATACCTCCTGTGCTGCAGGCACCGGCAGTTTTCTTGATCAGCAGGCAGGGCGGCTGAATCTTTCCGGAATAGCCGAGCTTGCAGAAATCGCGGCTTCCACTACCGGTGAACTACCGAAGATAGCCTCCAGGTGCGCGGTATTTGCCAAGACCGATTTGATTCATGCCCAGCAGGAAGGCTATAGTGTTGCCGAGATATGCGACGGGTTGTGCTGTGGGCTGGCTAAAAACATTGCAGATACGGTTTTCAAACATGAAAAAATCAGACTCCCTGTTGTTTTTTGCGGCGGGGTGGCCCGCAACAAGGCTGTTATTTCCCATTTAAGCCAAATAATCGGCGCAGCTCTGGTGGTAGACGATATGGCGCCTTTATACGGTGCAGTGGGTGCGGCGCTTAACCTGTTAGCGGAAAAAGGACAGGCGGCCTTTTCCGGGCGCGGCCCGCGGCCGGTTGTTCGAACAGCGCAAACTCCGCGGGAATACGGCAATCCGCCGTTTGCTCTCAGTCTGTCTGATTACCCGGATTTTTCCTCTGAAAAAAGCTATGAATACAAACCCGGAACCGTGGAGCACGGCAGTTCTGTAGAGGCGGATATATACGGGTTGCCTGAATGCATGAGCACGGTGTCTGTATATCTCGGAATAGACATCGGCTCGACAAGTACAAAAGCGGTCTGGATGACGCCTGACAGCCGTGTAATTGCAGGGTTTTATACAAGAACCGCGGGCAGGCCGGTCGGGGCGCTGTGCTCGCTTTTTGAGGCAATGGACGAACTGGTTAACAGCCGAAGCCTTGATTTTAAAGTCCTTGGGGCCGGCGCTACCGGCTCGGGCAGAAAATTTGTCGGAAAGCTTGCGGGCGCGGACATAATTATTGATGAAATCACGGCCCACGCACGGGCCGCCCGGCAGTTAAGCCCTGATGTTGACACCATTATTGAAATCGGGGGACAGGACTCAAAATTCACCACCCTAAAAGACGGCAGGGTGACTTTTTCAATCATGAACACGGTGTGTGCTGCAGGCACTGGGTCATTTCTTGAAGAGCAGGCAGAAAAACTCGGGGTCGGGCTCTTTTCGTATGCAAAGCGCACTGAAAACGTTCCCGCTCCGATAGCAAGCGACCGGTGCACCGTGTTTATGGAGCGGGATATAAATTACTATTTAAGCCGGGGCTACAGCGTTGATGAGGTTTTGGCCGCGGCGCTTCATTCGGTTAGGGAAAATTACCTGACAAAAGTTGCCGTGGAGGCAAACATCGGCAGGGTGGTTTGCTTTCAGGGAGCTACGGCCAAAAACCGCAGCCTGGTGGCGGCCTTTGAACAGAGGCTTGAGCAGCCCATACATGTTTCTGCATATTGTCATTTAACAGGTGCCCTGGGTGCGGCCTTGCACCTGGCAGACAAAAGTTTTGCAGAAAGCCGCTTTCGCGGCCTGGATCTTTATAAGGCTGATATTCCGGTTCGCTCCGAGGTATGCCAGCTTTGCACCAATCACTGCAAGATAACCGTAGCTGAAATGGCAGACGGCCCGGTTGCCTATGGATTTTTGTGCGGAAGGGACTATGAAACCCGGCATTATGTGGATAACAACCGCGCGGGATTCGACCTGGTAAAAACAAGGCACAGGGTGTTTAAGCCAAATGAGACCGCCCCGCAAAATCCGGAAGTCACCTTAGGTATCCCGGCTGCCCTGTATTTATATGAAGATGTATCCATGTGGGTTGATTTTTTCCGCAGGCTGGGCATGAAAACCGTTGTTCAACGGGAGCTCAACGATGCGGTGCAAAGGGGCAGGGCCTGCGTGGGAGCGGAATTCTGCGCCCCGATCACCTCGATGCACGGACATGTGGATGCGTTGCGCGAGGCTGCGGATTTTATATTTCTGCCCTATTATCTGGAAAACAGGGAAAAAGACGGAGATGCCCGGCGGCAGTATTGTTATTACTCCCAGTATGTGCCGTGTCTTGTCTCGGGCATGGATGCCTCGATTAAGCACAAACTGATATCGCCTGTAGTCCGGTTTTTGTACAACAGTTTCCACGTGCGCCTGGAACTCTACCGCGCTGTTTCGAAAATGAAGCCCGGCATCGGGTTTTTTGAGGTTGTTTCCGCATGGGAACGGGCAAGGAGGAATTTCAGGGAAGCGCGGGCAAAATGGCGGCAGGCCTATAAAGATAATTTTGTCCAGGCAGACGACATCAGTATCATGTTTTTGGGACGCCCCTATACGGTTCTTGATCGGGCAATGAACAAAAATATTCCACAAATTTTTGCAGCCCAGGGGGTAAAAGGGTTTTTCCAGGACATGCTTGATCTTGATAATGCTGATGTCTCAGAAATAAAACCGTTTTTAGATGAATTGCACTGGAGCTATGCCGCAGACATAATAAAAGCTGCAAAACTCGTATCCGAAGAACCCGGAATATATCCGGTTCTTATGACTTCATTTAAGTGCTCGCCTGATTCTTTTATACGCGATGTTTTCCAGTCTTTAATGGAGGGGGCTGACAAGCCGTACCTGATTCTGGAGTTAGATGAGCACGGATCAAGCGTTGGCTATGAGACCAGGATCGAGTCTGCGGTAAGAACCTTTCGCAATCATGCAGCCCAAACCGGGGATAAACGAACCGATTCTGTCCGCATCAATCCGGTAAAACCAGGCCACATTACCGGCAAAACCGTTGTATTCCCCAACTGGGACCCCATAACGTGCCGTTTTCTGACAGCCAATCTCAGACGCGAGGGTATAGATGCGCATCTGATAACCGAGACCCCGGAAGCGGTCAAACGCAGCATGAGGTTGAATACAGGCCAATGCATTCCTATAAATGCCATGGTCCAGGAGTTTGTGGAACATGTAAGAGAATATAACCTTGACCCGTCAAATACCCTGTTTTGGATGGGATATTCGGAAGTGCCCTGCAACATCCGCCTGTATCCTTATAGAATAAAGCAGATGATCGCCTCGTTTGGCGACGAAATGCAAAATGCGGGGGTATATACGGGCAATATATCTTTTACAGACATTTCGCTGCGCGCGACAATGAATGCGTATTTTGCCTTTATGTTCGGCGGTCTGCTTCGCAGGATGGGGTGCCGGATCAGGCCTTATGAGAAAAATCCCGGCGAAACCGACAGAGCGATCGAGGCAGGAATACGTATACTGGAAGAAGCTTTTTGCGGAAGGCGGGACAAAGAATCCGCCGTGGCTGAGACAGTCTCTTTGTTTGAACGCATCGAAACCGTGCCCGGCAGCCGGCCCAAGGTCGCAATATTCGGGGATCTTTATGCCAGGGACAACCCGGTTTTCAATCAGAACCTGATCGCATTTATCGAACAGTGCGGGGGAGAAGCTTTGACAACGCCGTATACGGATTATGCCAAGATGATCGCCCCGGCCTATTTCAAAAAATGGTTCACAGAGGGCAGATTTTTGAGCCTGGCTGTCAACCGGGGCCTGCTGGCAGCAATGGTGAGGCGGGAAAAAGCTTATTACCGGCATTTTTCCAGGATTTTAAAGGAGCCAGAGCCCATCTACAATGAAGCTCCTGATCGCATCCTTTCCGATTTCGGTATGATCCCTGAAAATACCGGCGAGTCCATGGACAACATTTTAAAAATTAATTACATATGCAAACACCACCCCGAAGTGTCTCTGTTTGTTCAGACCAGCCCAGCCTTTTGCTGTCCTTCTCTTATAACAGAAGCAATGGCGGAAACCATCGAGAAGAAAACCGGCGTACCGGTGGTTTCAATAACATACGACGGAACCGGAGGCGAGAAAAACAGAAAAATTATACCCTATCTGAAATACGAGCGTGAAAGAATCAAGATAAAAGCCGCGGCAGGCGCGGATTCAAGTATGTTCTGAGCTGTTTCGCTCCGCGATTTTTTCAAACATTTTTACCATGCCCGCAATGAGTGTATAGATCGATTCTGCGTCCAGGTTTTGGTCGGCACTTTGGTCAAAGAATATGTGCATGCTCGAATCCATGCCTTCTTCAGACTCCCAGTAACAGAACATTACCGGCAAAAGAGGCAGGGGGTGCAGAACCACTGAGATATCCGCGTCTATATGGGTTTTTTCGCGGCTGCCGTTAAATATTTCCAGCATATCGGAAAAAAGCTCGGTATAACTGTCTGCAACCCGTTTTAAGGGCTTTTCACAGTTCTGCCTGAAATGGTTGAGCCGCTCCGGGCCTCCGTGAAGTTCTCTGAAGGTGATCCACCTGCCTGATACGGCAACGCCTTTGGCAAAAAGCACATAATTTAAAAACGGCATAGCTACCCAGGCATTTATGTGTATGTCCGCCGAAAGGTTGCCCCGGGTGTCTACTGAAAAAGCCTTTCCCATAATTCTTACGGTTAGCCTGCTGCCGTCGAAGCTCCCCCCTGTACGTGCGGCAGCTTCTTTTAGATCAATTTCAGGGATTTTGTGCGTAAGCGCCTGAACCGCCTCTTCCATAAATTCGTCGATGGTGTCTGGCGTTTCAAGGGCCTCTCCATATTCTGCCAAAGAGTCTGCAGGGATGCGCGGGCATTGATCCAGGCTCTTTTTCCCCTTGAACACCGCAACGGCAAAGGCCATGCATGTTTTTTCATTGCAGGCCCTGCAATTTGATCCGTCGGTTAACCGGTATATTTCCATTGGATTGTTGATGTGCGCCATATATATTAACTCCTTTCACCTATCTCATACCCCATATCTCATAATACATTTGTCTTTTCCTTATAAAAACGCTAACATGCCAAATACATATAGTTCGGTAAACTTGCCATGGCAACTATAATTTCTATGCAGCCGGTGTGAGCGGTTATAAAATACTGGAGCGATGGTGGAAAAAAAGAATATATTGACAACGATTACTCCGTTTCTTGTATACGGCCGGCCGTTGCTGGTTTTCGCAGGTATGCTGTGCGCCATTGCGGTAATGTTAAATCGCAGCCCCCTGCTTTATCTTGTAGGTACCATGTTGTTTTTTACCTCCATGGTATTCGATCTTGTAGACGGTTGGTTTTCGGCCAGGTTTTCCCCGGAGATTACCTTTGCCGAGCTTGCCGACCGGGTTATGGATCGAATTGTCTATTCAATCGTGTTTCCTTTGGTGGCGGTTGGAAGCATGTGGCGGCTGCATTATGTCATACCCGAGCACAGTCGGCTGGAGCTTTTGCACGCTGTATTCGTGCTTATTGTCTGTGTCACAGTGTTAATACGTGACAATTTCGCCCATTTCATGCGCGGCTTTGCCATGCGCCAGGCAGGTGAGCCGGAACTGCGGGAGCTTACCAGGCTGAGAACCGGAGTCGCAGCCCCCCTGGGGCTGCTGCTGTACCTGCACGCTTTCCACATACCTGCTCCAGAGGCGGCTTCGCTGTTTTACAAGGCGGCACACTGGCTGGGCAGTTTGCCGGTGCGTGATCTGTTTGTAATTGAAATCGTTTTTCTTATCATCAATTTCGGATCAATTGCAGTATACTGCCGCAAATACGGTACTTATTGCCTGGATGTTCTGTGTTTTGGAGATATCCATCTCAGACGGAGGATCTTATCCGTTTTTCCCAACGCGCTGACCGTGATGAATGCAATGATGGGCCTGATGGGGGTTTTTTTTGCCTATCAGAACAAAATGACAGAAGCTTACCTGTTTTTGATAGGAGCGGCCGTGTTTGATAAGCTCGACGGAGCTATAGCCAGAAAGCTGGGGTTAACCGAGCCGCTGCCGGAAGCACAGAATAGGCAGGTAACGTTTGGCGGGGTCATGGACGATGTGGCCGATGCAGTAAGCTTCTGTATTGCACCGGGGTGGATTTTCTATATCTGTCTTTCCGGATCCCCCAATCCGGCAATCAGTGGGCTGCCGCTCTACATCCCGGCGCTTATATACGTTTTGAGCGGATTTGTCAGGCTGGGGTATTTTACCCTTGATCGGTCTCCGATTCCCGGATTTTTCAAGGGGCTTCCCACGCCCGCGGCCGCCTTGTTTGTAGTCGCCCCCCTGCTCGTGCTGCCGCATTTCAATGAGGCGGGCGCGGAGTGGGGAAGCCCGGCTGCCTGGGTCTCTATCGGTTTGATGATTGCAGCGGGGCTTCTGATGAATCTTTACCGAATACATTATATTCACATCGGTAGGTTCATGGACAGAAACCCCTGGTTTACATGGACCAATCTGGTTCTTATGCTGATTTTCGTTTTTACGCCGTATTTCGGTTACCTGGTATTTTTACAGATGCTGCTCTACCTAGCTTCCCCGTTGATCACCTGGCGGGTGGAACCGCAGGCGGCAAGCATGGGGGGCTGTAAAAATAATGGGTAAAATTTTAACCAGAGAATCCGATTTGGTTCAAATTTTGAAATTTTTATTCATACGGGGTATAAATGCGGGAGCCGCCGCCCTGCTGTTGTTGTTGCTGGCCCTGTTGTTGTTGCTGCTGCATCTGCTTTAAGCGGTCAATGGTCTGATCCAGCGCCTTTTGCATGGCGGATGGAAACTCGTTCATTGCCTCTTCCAGTGTGGTCGCAGAGAGTTCGGACTGGATTGGCAGCGGTCCTTCGGGGGTCATAAGCTGGGTACTGCCGTAAAAGATCGTGGATCGTTGAGGGTCTTCTGCACCGTCCGGTTTGACCGGCACCATTTTGCGGATGGATGCCACTTTCAGGTCGGTGATGGATTCTTCGCGATAAAGGTTGTCTTTGTTTACAGTAAAATCGATATTTTGGGCATCTACACCTTCTGGCATGACAAAACCTCCTTTTTGTGTATATAAGTATCCAAATATGAACTATCATTATAAAATACGCATCAGATATCGGATGTCAAAGTGAAAAAATATTTTGAAATAAGTTCGCGTCATGTGTTTTTCTGGTTTATCGGAGTGCTGGTGCTGGCCGGGCTTATTTTGAGCAGCACCCACAGTTATCTTCTTTTCCACAGCCTGGTCGAGGTCTTTAGCATAGTCGTTTCTTTTTCCATATTTCTGTTTGCATGGAACACCCTGAGTTTTACAAGGGACCGTTTTCTGATCGTGCTGGGGATCGCCTATCTATTTATAGGCGGTTTTGACTTCTCCCACATGCTGGCCTACAAGGGAATGGGTGTCATCCCCGGTGACGGGGCAAACCATGCTACCCAGGCCTGGATTGCCGCACGTTATATTGAAAGCATTTCTTTGCTGGCGGTGCCGTTTTTGTTCAACCGCCGTATAAATCACCACATGGTGTTTTGGATATATCTGGCGGTGTCAGCCGTGATTTTTGCAATGATTTTCAGGTTTCATGTTTTTCCGGAAAGCTATGTGGAAGGCAGGGGGCTGACTCAGTTCAAGATTATTAGCGAATATATAATAAGCTGCATCCTGATTGCAGCGGCAATCGTACTTTACAGGAGGCGGGGCGAGGTCGATGGGGTTATGTTCAGGCTGCTTTTTGCTTCAATCGGGTTTACAGTAGCCTCTGAAATTGCGTTTACAAATTATGTAAGCGTCTACGGCCCGGCCAACATGACCGGGCATCTGCTCAAAGTTGTTTCTTCATACCTGATCTACCGGGCTATCGTGGTCCACGGGCTTAGAACGCCGTATAAAAGTATGTTCCGGGAGCTTGCAGCAAGCAAAAGCGAGCTGGAACGCTATTCCCAGAGCCTGGAGAGCTGCGTGGCAGAGCGTACACAGGAGCTGGAGCAAAGCAACCAAGAGCTGAGGTATCTTTCAAGCCAGCTGGTAAATGCGGAGCAGAAAGAAAGAAAACGGATCGCCCGTGATTTGCATGACAGCATCGGTCAGTCGCTTTCCGCCATCAAGCTCTCCATGGAAAACATGTCCAGCAGCTTAAGCAGTCGGCTTGACAAAAAGGATGCCGCCTCCCTTGAAAAGGTTGTTTCCATGAGCCGGGAGGCCATCCTGGAAGTGCGCAGGATTATCATGAATCTTCGCCCCCCCGCCCTGGACGGCGGCATAAAGGCTACAATCGAATCTCTTTGCAGGGAATTCAACAGCTTTTATCCGGATATCCTGATCGAAAAGAACCTGCAGATAGAAGAAGACCAGGTACCAGAGAATGTCAAGACCAGTATGTTCCGGCTGTTGCAGGAGTCATTAAACAATATCGGCCGGCACAGCGGTGCCGGGAATGTGCGTGTTTTTCTTTTAACAGAAAACGGTCGCATCCGTTTTGAGGTTGCAGATGACGGGAAAGGATTCGATCCTCAAACTGCGGCTGCGGCACAAGCAGAAAGCGGGTTCGGCATTGCCGGCATGCGCGAACGGGCGGAGCTGTCCGGCGGACAGCTCCACATCAGAACCGGCAGGGGCTCCGGCACCTCCATTGTGGCAATCTGGCCTGAAGACAAAATCAATACCGGATTCGCGTCGACCGGCTAAGACTCTGCACCTGTTCTTAAAAAAGGGAAAGATAGTTTAGAAAAAGTCCCTCTCCCGCATCTACGATACGGGAGAGGGTATTTTAAGGAGGGGGCGCTTCCTTAAAGCTTATTAAACTAATATATATATAATTTATAATAACCCATGTCAAGAAATATTTAAAAAGTGTACATATTTTTTACAAGATTACTGATTTTGCTGGTCCTGCTTCTGGGGTTGCCGCTTGCCGGCGCCTGGATACTCGGGGACCTGCCGCTTCGGGTTTATTTTGATTTTCCGCCCGAACCCGGGCTGATTTCCCATGCTCAGTTTTCCCGGCCGGTTTTTACAGGGCTTGCGGCCTTAATCGCGGCCTGTGCTGCGCCCTTTTTATGGCGGGCTGTGCGGGTTTTACGCCGTGGAAAAAAGTCTGCTACAGTGTATAAGAAAGGTGCTTTTCCGCTTTGGGGATGGTTGGG
>JAIPDT010000092.1 GCA_021737545.1 Desulfobacteraceae bacterium | reverse complement strand
AGGAAAATCGCGTAATCAAGGCTGGTGACCTGGATTTCTCCGCCTATGTCCTTTGCTCCCTGGCCCCATTTTAGCTCCAGGATGCACTTGTTGCCGTATTTTTCAGCAATGTATTCGGCAACACCGTTTCTGGTGTCTTCCACGTTCATCTGCACGATAATTGCGCCGTAACCGTCATTGTAGCGCAGGTAGCTCTCGATCCTCCTGTCAAGCTCGGGCGCCTTTGTAATCCTTCCGTTTGCCATTTCCGACTCGCGGTCCACGCCTACCACGTTTTCGCCGATAACCACCGGGATGCCCACCAGGGATGCGCCGATGGCAAAAGAATCCCAGTATTTGGCGGCCACAAAGGTTGAGCCCAGGGCGCCGGTCATCAGGGGGATACGGGCCTTGGTCTTGATCTCGCGGCCGAACTCGGATTCCAGGCTCACATTCGGGAATATGCAGTCGTCAGGGTCGTTTGAAAGGCCCTGGGGCAGGCCGTGCGAGCCGTAGGCATATCCCTGTATCCGCAGGGAATTGTAGGAAGCGCCGACATGAGTGGTGTTGTTGGCCCCGGCTGTGACTATGCCGAAGCTTCTGGGGTAAAGCAGTTTCCTGCCCACCAGGCTTGACATGAAAGTTTCGCATTTTCCCTGGCAGTCCGCCCGGCAAAGGGTGCACAGACTGGATTCAGCAGGGTTGCCCCGGTTGGTTGTCCCGAGCACGTCATTGTTTTTTGAAAAACGCATTTCCGTCATGATTTTCTCCTTGTGTTTGGCACGATTTTTTTAATAATAATTAATGATTTCAAGAAATTAAACGTTCGGGGCGGGAAAATAAAAAAGCGCCTCCACATGCTTGTATGAAGACGCCGTTGTCTTAATAAAATTATAAGTATCCCTTACACGCCATTGTGCAGGTTAATTAATATTAATTAATAAAAGGAAAGGAATCTGTCAAGATTTTTTATAGGGGCGGAAGGCTTCTTGGTCAGTATAGCTCCTCTGAAAGCAGGATCGCCTCTGCTATGCTGCGCATGGATTTTCTGGAATCCATGCTTTTTTTCTGTATGCGGCGGTAGGCTTCATCCGCATCCAGACTGCCTCTATTCATCAGGACCTCCTTTGCCCTTTCCACGAGCTTTCTGGTTTCAAGCTCTTCCTCGATGACCCGGGTCTTGATGACGAGTTCGGAGTTAAATATCGCCACTGCAGCCTGGTTTGCCACTGCAGTTATCAGGTTGACCTCCGTGTCTGTAAAGTCGTGGGGTTCGGAGGTAAAACAGTTGAGCACGCCTATAACCCTTTCGTCGCGCAGCAGAAGCGGCACGCTGGCAAGGGACTTTAAACCCAGGGTTCGGGCCATTTCTTTTTCTTTGAACCTGGGCTCTTCGAGTACATTTTTTACAATCAGTGGCTGTTTTACAGAAGCTACGTAGCCCACCACCCCCTCGTTTATGTTTAATACCCTGTCCTTGACGTATGCCGGTTCAATGGTCTGAGTGGCTTTTAACCGAAGGCGCGGCTGCTTTTCATTTTCTTCGAGCAGCCACAGGGAACAAATCTCCACACCGGTCACTTTTGCCGTGACCATGACTATAAGCTTAAGGATCTCTTCTAAGTAGAGATCCGAGTTAATGGCCCGGCTGATATCCATTAAGGCCTTGATGTATTTGTCTGCGCTGACGGTGCCTTTTTTGTCCATAAATTTTATATAATATATTTTAACCCGGGTTTTCAACCCGGTTTTGGGGCGGGCAAAGAGGGAGGTTACAGGTCCCTGAAATATTCGTAAAGGCCCGGGTGCGTGCAGACCTCATAATATTTTTCCCCGGTCATCCGGGTTACTTGAAAGTCGACCGGCGATATTTCCGGGATCCCGGCTTCCCGGATTACAAGGTGCTGAAAATTGCCCGAAGGAGTGGGAAATTTTCCGGCGTATCCGGTGAATTTTTTTATTCCCAGCGCCGGCAGGGAACCCTTAAATTTTTTTACATGGATCTCCCGGCAGAGTTTGGCAAACGCCGCCGGGGCCAGTTCAATGCCCATGACATTGTAGCGAAGCCCCCGGCTGTTTAAAGGCAGCCATTCGCCCTGTGATCCGGAGGTATCAAGCTTGTAGCGGTAAATGTGAAACGGATGCCGGTTGTTTTTAATCCGCCTGCGAAGCGCGCGGTCGCATTTAGAGAGCCTGTCTGCTTCATTGATGGAATGCGAAATCATGATTCTGGAATCATTGTCGTAGAAAAATGTGGGGGCGCCTTTTGAAAAACTTATGCCGAGGCCCAGGTCCAGGCCGGGAAGACCGTTTTTTACATTGCGCCGGTTGTATTTTTTCACCGCCATGATTATTTGAACCGAAAGTCCGCACGCCCTGGCAACCCCGTACCATTTTTCGGGCTCGCCCTGGTGCTCGAAAATCGACAAAATGACCGCGTCTCCTTCAATAAAGATTTTCTGGGCACCATAGTTTGGCAGCAGTCTGTTTATGGGATCAAAAAAGTTTAAGGCGAAATTCGAGGCGGGGTTCAGACCTCCGGCCTTCATCCTGTCTATGATTTCAGTTGAGCCCCGGACATCTGCCTTTATTACAACGTGATTGATCACAGCCCGGCTGGCTTCGGACTGCTCCTGTTCGTACATAAATTCATACAGGGTGTTGTTTTCGCGGGAAAGTTTTGCTGTTGCTTCATCCTCTACCAGGTTGATGCAGTCTGATGTTTCATTGAACAGGTAGCAATTGCCAAGGTCCCTGTGATAGGCGGCAAAGTCTTTCAGGAAGTTGACAAGGCAGGCTTTTTTCTGATGCCGGGAAATCCGGACCAGGTGCCTGGTTTTTTTCAGCCGGCGGATCGAGATTGGTCTGCCTGTATATTTTTTAAAGCGTTTGATTTTGCGTATAATGGTTTTTCTTGCCCTTGGCGTGACCATGAACTGGAGCAGTTCCTGGGGCGAAAGAGGGGGGCAGTAGTGCCTTATGACTCCCGGAACCTGGTATGCGGCAACAATGGAGTTCATAAGTTTTTCCCGCCGCATCTGCCGGTAGACGATCCTTAGCATCCTTTTCTGTGCCGCGGCCCTGGCCCGAAGCTCCAGGATGCGTTCATTGCCGGGCTTGCGGCCTTGTTTTTCCTTCCCGAGCAGTTGCTGTGTTTCAAAGAAATTAAAAAGCCGGTCCATGTTTTCCAGAGACTTGATGATCCTGTCCGTATCCGCCCCGCCGCCTGAAAAGAGAGTTCTTAACACTTCGATCAGTGTATTGTAATTAAGCGGGTCTTCCAGGCGATAACCCAAAAGCACGTATCGTGTCATCATAAAGAAATCATCAGGCCTTGAAGCCGCATGCAGCAACGGATTGGAAAAAAGTTCCTCTGCCAGCAGCGCTTCCCGGCCGAAGTTAAGGGCGCGCAGCTCGTTTAAGGATTTACGTTCCGCCAGAAAATAATCAAACAGCTCGGCTCCGGCATTTTCCAGAATCCGGTCGCGTCTCTGGATTATGCTGAAAACCTCTTCGCGCAGCTTCAGGTGCGCCTCTGTCCGGCGGGCGACTTCGTGTTTACGAATAACGTTTTTGAAATGGTTGATTGCGGCCTCGTACTGCTTTCTGACCTCAAAGATCAGCTTTTTTGCAAGAGCCACCTGGGCCAGGTAATCGATCTGTACTTCCGCGCCTGATTTGGCCTGTTTTATGGCGTCTCTCATAACTTCGGCGCAGGCTGATTTGAAATAATCACCCTCCTGGAACCAGTTGATTTTCTGTCTTGTCTGCAGCGGGTCTGATGCGTCCGCGTGTTTTAAGATTAGCTGGAAAATAAATTCCGATGCTGTTTTTGAAAATCCGGGGCTTATATGTACATCGTATCTAAGATTGTCTGCGCCCAGCAGCAGACGGTTTAGAGGGGCGTCCGCGCGGTAGTAGAGAAGCGAAATATCCTGCGGCAGCGGCAGGGGCGTTGTTCGGATTCTTTTTTTCATGTAAGTCCGGCTGCTCTGGTGGCCCTTTTTTAGTAGGAATGGTTTTTGTCGGGAAATATTCCGTTTTGAACTTCATCGATATAGGTGCGGAGTCCTTCCATGGCGTTTTGTCTTAACTCGGCATATTTTTTTACGAATTTGGGTACATGCCCGGCACTGATGCCAAGCATATCGTGCAGTACCAGGATCTGCCCGTCGCAGGCCGACCCCGCCCCGATGCCGATGGTGGGGATGTTCAGGCTCCCGGTGATTTCCTCGGCTATCTCTGCGGGTATGCCTTCCAATACTACCGCGAAAGCGCCCGCAGCTTCGACCTTGTCAGCATCCGCAATAAGGCGGCTCCGGTCGCGCTGGACCCGGTAGCCGCCCAGCTGGTGTACGGACTGGGGCGTAAGCCCGATATGGGCCATCACCGGAATGCCCGCCTCTGCCATCGCTCGGATCGTCTCGGAAACAGCCGCCCCGCCTTCCAGCTTGATGGCTGACGCGCCGGATTCTTTTAAGAAACGGCCGGCATTGGTGAGGGCTTCCGGCATGGATACCTGATAGGACATAAACGGCATATCACCTATTACCATGGCGGTGCCCGCCCCTTTTGCCACAATGCGTGTGTGATAGATCATCTGGTCCATGGTTACTCCAAGCGTATTTGCCTCGCCCTGTACTGCCATGCCCAGGGAGTCGCCCACCAGCAGCATGTGAATTCCAGATTCATCGGCAATCCGTGCAAACGGATAGTCATATGCTGTTGACGCAACGATTTTTTTACCGTCTTTTTTCATGTCCATCAGTGTCTTGCGCGTGACTGTGGCAGGCATAGGTCTTCTCCTTTTTTGGAGGGTTCTTATGTGGAGAATAGCCGGATTTACCGGCTGGCCGTTTATAATATTTTATTATTACAACAGATTTTATATAATATTTTTGCAGGTTGTCAAGATGAACATATTTATTGACAACATTCTGCGATTTTCCATATATATATAAGATTATACTCTGGCCGGTACAATCTGGAATATTTCAAATCCCGGCACGATTTTACAATAATGATGAACCAATGTCACTGCAAACCGGAATTTTCCGGACACCGTTTTAATACCCGGATATTGATGTGTCATGATACAGCTTGTAAGAGGATTCAGAGACATCCTGCCGCCGGAAACCTCGGTATGGCAATATGTTGAGAGCATCGCAAAAGAACATTTCGAGAATTTCGGATTCAGGGAAATGCGGCCGCCCGTACTGGAGCAGGCAGCGCTTTTTCAGCGAAGCATAGGTGAGCATACCGATATTGTTGAAAAGGAAATGTATACGTTTGCCGGCAGCAAGGACACCATGCTAACACTGCGTCCGGAGGCCACGGCATCCGTGGTGCGGGCCTATATCCAGCACAAGCTGTATTCTGTGGATCCGATTTGCAAGTTCTACACAATAGGGCCCATGTTTAGAAAGGAACGGCCTCAGAAGGGCCGCTATCGTCAATTCCACCAGATAAACGCGGAAGTTTTCGGGGTGGATTCACCCTACATGGACGCACAGCTGATATTCATGCTGATGACCTATTTTGCAAGGCTTTCTATCACAGGACTCCGGGCGCACTTAAATTCCCTGGGATGCCCGGAATGTCGCCCGGCTTTTCGGCAAAATCTTTCCGATATGCTTTCGGCCCGCACTGAAAAGCTGTGCGAGGATTGTGTCAGAAGGCTGGACAAAAATCCCTTGCGGGTGCTGGATTGCAAAAAGGAGTCCTGCAGAGAGGCCGTGGCTGACGCCCCGTCCATGATTGATTTTCTGTGTGGCGACTGTAAACGGCATTTTGCGGCGGTGCAGTCCGTACTTGACAGAATGGATGTTCCGTTTGAAATAGATACCGGACTTGTCAGGGGGCTTGATTATTATACGCGCACGGCCTTTGAGATTCAGACCGAAGAGCTCGGGGCCCAGAACGCGGTTGCCGGCGGGGGCAGGTATGACAATCTGGTGGAGATGCTGGGCGGTCCCAGTCAGCCGGCCATAGGATTCGCCGTTGGGGTGGACCGCCTGGTGGAACTAGTGGAAGCGAAGTTTCCGGCCTTTGATGCCGGGCCGGATGTGTTTTTCGTACCCATGGGGGATGCCGCCATGGAAATGGTTGCGCAATGGGTATGCCGGCTGGCGGATGCAGGAATAAGAACGGAGGCCGATTTTTCAGGTCGCAGTTTAAAAGCCCTTATGCGCCGGGCAGACCGGATGGAAGCAAAAAACGTGTTAATTGTAGGGGACAAGGAAATTGCGGAAAACGAGGCGGTCTTGCGCAACATGAAAACCCGGGACCAGGTGGGCGTGCCCATGGACCGGCTGGTCGATACTGTCAGGGAAAAGGTTGCCCGGGAGGAATTTTAAATCCCTCCCCTTATTTAAAAAGGAGTTTTAAAGTTGACCGATACATTAGGTGATATGCGGCGGACCCACCACTGCAATGCCCTGGGCATTGCGGATAAAGGTTCTGAAGTGGTTTTGATGGGCTGGGCCCAGCGACGCCGGGACCACGGCGGTGTTATATTCATAGACCTCAGGGATTTACAGGGTATCACCCAGGTGGTGTTCAACCCGGATCGCAATTCTGCGGTGCATGAAAAGGCCCATGCAATAAGAAACGAATACGTGATGGCTGTAAGAGGAGTGGTGGAGGCGCGCCCGGAAGACATGGCCAACCCGCTGCTTGCAACCGGCGAGATTGAGGTGATGGTCTCTGAGTTAAAAATTTTAAACCGGGCCGAAACCCCGCCCTTTATGATAGAAGATAATATAGAGGTAAACGAAAATACGCGGCTTCAGCACCGGCACATCGATCTTCGCCGCCCCTCGCTTCAGCGAAATATTATGATGCGCAACAGGGCGGCCATGACAGCCCGCAGGTATCTTGATGAACAGGGATTTCTAGATATCGAGACCCCGTTTTTAACGCGCAGTACCCCGGAAGGCGCAAGGGACTATCTTGTGCCGAGCCGGCTTAATCCGGGCTCGTTTTACGCGCTTCCCCAGTCGCCCCAGTTGTTTAAGCAATTGCTTATGATCTCAGGTTTTGAGAGGTATTATCAGATCGTGCGATGTTTTCGGGACGAGGATCTGCGCGCGGACCGTCAGCCCGAGTTTACCCAGATCGATATGGAGATGTCTTTTGTGGGCGAAGAAGACGTCATGGCGGTCTCTGAAGGGCTGGTCTCGGCTGTTTTCAAATCGGTTTTGGACGTGGAGATAAAAACCCCCTTTGATCGGATGACCTATCACGAGGCCCTGGGTCGCTATGGCCTGGACAGGCCGGATACTCGCTTCGGGTTGGAGCTTTGCGATATTTCCGATATTGTGGAAGGTTCCGGTTTTAAGGTGTTTTCCGGGGCCGTCAAAAAAGGCGGGATTGTAAAGGCTATTAATGCAAAGGGCTGCGCCGGTTTTACCCGCAAGGAGATAGACGATTTCACGGATTTCGTGGCTGTATACCGCGCCAAAGGGCTGGCCTGGATACGGATAAAGGAGGATGAATGGCAGTCTCCTATTACCAAGTTTTTCTCTGAAGAGGAAAAAAAAGAAATGGCTGAGCGCCTGGACATGCAGCCCGGAGATCTGGTCTTTTTCGGAGCCGATCAGCCGGCAGTGGTAAACGAGGCACTGGGGCACCTGCGGGTCCACCTTGGCAGAAAGCTCGGCTTGATCGATGACAGTGTATACCGGTTTGTCTGGATTACAGATTTTCCCATGCTGGAATATGACGAGACTGAAAAGCGCTATCAGGCCCTGCATCATCCGTTTACTTCTCCGGCCGAAGAAGACATGGACAAATTAAGCACCGATCCTTTGTCCGTACGTTCCAGGGCATATGACCTGGTGTTAAACGGAACCGAAATAGGCGGGGGAAGCATCCGCATCCACCAAAAAGACCTGCAGATAAAAGTTCTGCAGACCCTTGGCATGGATCGGGAGGAATACGAGGAAAAGTTCGGCTTTCTTATTTCGGCCCTTGATTCCGGCGCCCCTCCACACGGCGGCATAGCGTTCGGGTTTGACCGGTTAATGGCAATTTTGTGCGGCAACAATTCCATTCGCGAAGTGATCGCTTTTCCAAAGACCCAGAAAGGCGCATGCCTGATGACCGATGCGCCGTCTTTGGCAAGCAAGGCGCAGCTCGACGAACTGGGCTTAAAACAGGTGCGGATGAAGTGAGTTTGGCGTTGTATTGACAAATTTTCTTGACATTTTTATTATCAAGCTATAAAAAAATAAACTTGTTGTTCCCCAGTAGCTCAGTCGGCAGAGCAGGTGGCTGTTAACCACCGCGTCCGTGGTTCAAATCCGCGCTGGGGAGCCAAAACACAATCCGGGTAGATCCCGGTTTATGCATAAAGCTCCGGAAAACAAAATGTTGCCGGGGCTTTTTTAATTTGTGATCGGTCGCGAATTTTTATGGGGTTAATATGTTTGAACAGGGTGTTATCAGGCCGCCGGGCGAAGCATACAGTCTCCTGGTTCGGGCAACAAGGAACTGCCCATGGAACCGGTGCCATATCTGCCCGGCCTTTAAGGGAAAGAAGTTTTCCAAAAGAAGCGTTGCAGAGGTCAGGCAGGATATTGACGAGATGGCGGATACCTATGGACCTGGGAAGAACAATTTTGACAACGCCTTTCTCCAGGATGCCGATTCCCTGATATTGCCCACTGATCAACTGGTAGAGATCATCACTTATATCAAGCATAGATTCCCCGCCATTAACAGGGTAACCACCTATGCCCGGGCAAAATCCATGAAGAAAAAGGGTCCGGAGCAGTATAAGAGGCTAAAGGGTGCCGGTTTGACTCGCATCCACACGGGCATGGAAAGCGGCTCCGAAAATGTGCTTAAAATAATCCAGAAGGGCAACACGCCAAAGGACATCCTGGAAGGAGGGATGCGGGTGCGTGAATCAGGCATTTCTCTTTGCGAATACATAATGCCCGGTGTGGGGGGAAGGACGTATAGTCGTGAGCATGCCCTTAAGACCGCAGAAATTTTAAACCAAATAAGGCCTGATTTTATTCGCGTGAGAAGTTTTGCCTTACACCCGATGTCCCCGCTTCAGCGCGTGGTAGATGAAGGGGGCTTTGAGCTGATGACAGACGAGGAAGTGGTGGAGGAAATCAGGATGCTGCTTGTCAATTTGGATGAGATGCCTTCATATTTTCGTTGTGCGGATTTTAGCTTAAATCTTTTGATGCAGATTGACGGCCGCCTTGATAAGGACAAAGATGCCATGATCCGTGAGATTGACCGTTTTTTAAGCCTGGGCAAAGATAAACAGAGGGCATATGTCCTTTTGCAGCGAAGCTACCCCGGCATGAAGCCTCTTGATATGCTGGAAGATGAACAGCTTTTGGAAAAGCTTTACAGAAAGATACAGGAATTAGAGGATCAGGAAGAGGGCGGTTTTGAAAAATATATCCGACTGCTCAAGTCCTACCAGTTGCCCCAGCCTCAGACTAAGAACTGGGGTGAAAACAAGTCCGCCCGGTCTGACAAGTCATAATAACATATCCAACCAACCATGTTTCCCGCCAAAGGAGGTCTGTTGTCATGGATTATAACGAACTTTTGGAGCTGGCCAAATCACGAAGAAGTATCAGGCGCTTCAAGCCTGATCCGATTCCGGAGCAAGAGATTAACAAGGTCATAGAGGTCGCCAGATGGGCGCCCTCGGGCTTTAACATGCAGCCCTGGGAATTCGTGGTCGTCAGAAAAAAGGAGTTGCGGGAAAAAATCGCCGAGGCTGTAAATGTGTACTTCAAACACGCCCCTGAGATGGAAAAAGCCCGGGAACCATGGCAGGGACGCCCCTGGAAGCTTTCCGGTATGACCGATACAAAAGGCGATTTTACCGAAGCCCCGGTATACATACTGCTCTTCGGAGATCCCCGTACTCAGGCCGGTTTGCCCATGGGGGTAAGATACGAATACCATCGCAAGCAGATAATCCACACCTCAGGCCTGGCCCATGCTTTTGTTTACATGACTTTGGCTGCCACCGCCCTGGGGCTGGCTGCACAGTGGATATCATCGGTCCAGACCGCCTATGCGCATACAGTTATCAAAAAGCTTTTAGATATTCCTCCCGCACTTGAAGTATACGACATGCTGGCCCTCGGCTATCCGGCAATCAAGCCCAGTGAAAAGTTTATCAGGGACCTGGAGGAAATGGTTCATTATGACGATTGCGGACAGGAAGACTTCAGGTCGGATGAACAGGTAAAGGATTTTGTTAAAAAAGCCAGAAGCTGGAACATAGGCGTGCATCAGCGGGGCGGCGAAAAAAAGTAAATAACCCTCCGGCCGCCGGGCTTGTCAATTTTCCCTGACATGGTAATATTTTATAAAGCTTGCGGGAAACTATAAAAATAAAAAAATAGATTTGTCCCGGTTTTTGCAAAGGAGGGTGTTTTATGAGCAGAAAAGAGGCCAACGGCGGTACTATTGAATGTGTACAGGGTGATATCGCAAATCAGCCGGACGTGGACGCCATTGTCAACGCAGCCAACGCTGAACTCCGCCCCGGGGGAGGCGTGGCCGGTGCTATTCACAGGGCGGCAGGCCCGGGTCTGGAAGAAGAGTGCAGGCCGCTTGCACCGATTCTACCCGGCCAGGCTGTAATTACCGGGGCGCATAATCTGCCCAACAGCCACGTAATCCATTGTCTGGGACCGGTGTACGGAATTGACAAGCCTTCGG
>JAIPDT010000091.1 GCA_021737545.1 Desulfobacteraceae bacterium | reverse complement strand
CCCGGGTGATTTTGCGGGTAACAAATGTCTCCCCCCGTCGCGGGGATTCGTGGTTGAACAAAATGCCGTTGCAGGCATACATGCCGTAGGCCTCGCGATAGTTCTTGGTGATCCAGTAGGCATAGAGCTTGGCAACCGCGTAAGGTGAGCGGGGATAAAAAGGTGTTTTTTCGGTTTGCGGCGTTTCCTGGGCCAGGCCATAAAGTTCGGAGGTGGAAGCCTGATAAAACCGGACCTTTTTTTCCATCCCTAGAATGCGGATTGCCTCCAGGAGCCGGAGCGTGCCCAAAGCGTCAACATCCGCCGTATATTCCGGGGATTCAAATGAGACCTGGACATGGCTCTGGGCAGCCAGGTTATAAATCTCATCCGGCTGGACCTGCTGGATAATGCGCACCAGGTTGGAGGTGTCAGTCAGATCCCCGTAATGCAGAATAAACCGCTGCTGGGGATCATGGGGGTCCTGGTAGAGATGATCCACGCGGTCAGTGTTAAAAAGCGAGGCCCGGCGCTTTATGCCGTGGACAATATAGTTTTTCCCCAGCAGGAATTCCGCCAGATATGCACCGTCCTGGCCGGTGATGCCTGTGATAAGGGCTATTTTGTTCATATTTCACCATCAAGGATTGATTTGTAGAGAGAAACATATTGAGAAGCAATAACTTCTGAGTCAAAGTATGAAACAACTTTCTGCCTTGCATTGCTTGAGAGGAGTTTAGTGTCAGCATCTTCAAGAACCCAGTTAATTCCCCGGGCCAAGGCCTCCGCTTCAAACGGCTTTGCTTTGTATCCATCTTTCTTGTGATCAACTATGTCCTTGGGCCCAGTTGCATCAAAGCATACCACAGGTGTACCGCAGGCCATGGATTCAGCCAAAGTCTTGCCAAAAGCATCCATACGCGAAGGGGCAACAAAAACATCAGCAGCAGAGTAGGCGAGTCGGAGAGAAACTGTATCGTGCAGAAAACCCAAGCTTACATAATCATGCCTTAAGGATTCGGTAGCAGTTTGATCCAGTTTGCCGAAAAAGAGCAATAGCGTATCCGAGTTCAATAGCTTCAGGGCCTGCAAATAGGTATCAAAGCCTTTATAGAAGTCTTCCATGTTTTGTGCCCCGGCCAGGACAACAGGCCTTTCGGCAGGAAGACCCAGTATCTGCCTGGCAGTGGATTTTCCCACGGGAAAAAACTCTTGTGTACTGACATTATTGTGAATGGCACGCACATCAAAACCCTGAAACAATGCGCTTTGCTTGGCGCAGTCGCTCAGCCAGTGGCTTATCCCGACTAGTTTCATGTTCCTGGGCAGATATTTCTTCTTGCGCCAATATACCAATCGGGAAAGGTCTTTTTGCCGGGAACTGCCCAATTGCGGGCATTTGCCACAGCCATAAATATAGTTTTCACACTCCATAGTATAATGACACCCGCCAGTCATGGGCCACATGTCCCGCATGGTCCAGACCATAGGCTTTTTGACCCTGGCCAGATGGCGTATGTTGACCATACTACCGCATATCCAGTGCAAATGGATGATATCTGCCTGCTTATATAGGTTTGTTCGCGTGAAATCATAGCCAAACAGGCCGGTGCTGAATATCACCCGCTTTCTGTTTCGATAAAGTCTTTGCAGGCCTGATTCAGCCTGCTGCCTTATCATAGCAACGAGCCTACCTTTTTTGTCACCATTAATGGATACAACAGTCCTGTCGCCGTATGTTCCTTTTGCATTGGTTAAAATTCGAGAATCAACCCCTGATTTCAAAAGACCCTGATGCAGCCAATAGGCTCCTCTTGCAGCTCCACCGGCCATTTCGCCGGCCACAATATGCAATATCTTCATACGATTTTGACGTTGAAAAACCAACATCTTTTAGTTTATCCGATTGTTATTATGTACAAAAAAGCTGTAAGTGATATCTTTTTGGGGGTAGAGGAAAGCAAAGCCGCTGATATGCCAAGCAAGAGGTCAACGCCCCAGCGCCTCAAGAGTGCGTAGCCATTGGCCAAAATGGCAGCACATAGCCCGCGGTCAATGTAAAGGAAGCTGTCGCTTCCTCCAGCTTACTTGAATGCCAAAAGCCCTGCCACATTTATACCCGGGTTCCGGCAAACACCTTCTCGCCCCGCCACAACCCGTATCTTGCAGCATCCTCCGGCGGGGCAGTGTATGCAGCGGTTTCAAAACCCGCGTCAGCCAGCCGCTGGGGAAAATCCTGCCCGTAGCAACGGACATGGTCGTGCTGGCCGAAATGCAGATCCCTGGCGGCAGGCGATACTATTTCCGGATTTTCATATGTTTTGTCCCAGCCTTCGCAGATAGGCACCATGGCAATAAGCCTGCCGCCTGGTTTTAAAATTCGATGAATTTCCTGCAACGCTTGGATGTCGTTTACATGCTCCAGCACATGGGAGCAAAAAACGGCATCTACGCTTGCCGCCGGCAAAGAGATGTTTTCAATATCCTCCTTCCGGTCCACCCCCGATTTGTAAAGATCAGCCGATATGTAGGAAGGAATCTTCTGGCGAAGATATTTTTCAATTATCGGTTCCGGGGCGAAGTGAAGAACCGAGCCCACCCCGGCAAGCAAATTCTTTTTCCGCTCCAAAAGCAAAAACAGCCTGTGCCTTTCCAAAGAGCCACATTCCGGACATTTTGCATCAAACCGGGGGGGGTATCCAAAGGCAGTGAAATGGCCTATATATCCACAATTCGGGCACTCGCGCGGATATTTGCCGCGCATACCTGAAATTGTATTTTTCAGATACCGCCTATTGGACAGAATCCAGTATAAAAAGCTCTTTTGAAACCGGCATGCAAAAAGGATGTTTTTGATTGTCTTCTTCAGCATTATCTGTTTTCCTCGATACTCAAAACATGGCCCACAGCGCCGGGCAGTTGAACGGGCTATGCGGACGACTCTCAGTCGCCCTTTACAACCTACGGGAAGGCTGGAACCAGGAGGACCACTTAGCAGGTTTTCACCGGCTCCGATGAGGCAAGTCTGAATTATGTAACCGGATAAGTCTCCTCAACTGCTTCGGCTATGATTTCGGCAATCATGGATTTGGGGTTCATGGATTTGGGGTCGGACCTACCCAAGCCTATCAAATATCAGTAAATATATCCACAGAAACAAATTTTCAGCCCTTAGAATATCGATTTCACCCCCAAAATTGATATTGTAAGGAACAGTTGGATCCTGCAAAGCATAGGCTGCACCTACAGCCTTGCTACTAACTTTTCTATGCTTGGCCTTTACCCCAAGCCTGGCCTTGATACCCTCCACAAATTCCACAGAACCGGCAGCTATGGTTTCAGTCCAGATATTTTCACGTTTCGTTACTTGTTGAATGTAATCTTCCACCCAGTGTTTTTAGTTATCCGTCAACGTTTTTTCATCAGCATCCAACAATTGCTTCAAACGATCCCTGGCAATGATCCGATATCGCCGGGGCGGGTCAACGATTTCATGCCAGCCACCATGCCTCCATTTTCGAGGATGACTTACCACTCCAGCTCTGAGCATATTCAAATCGATGTATAATAAACATCTTACAAGGTGCTCATCAGTATCCACAGCAGTGGCATGGTAACGATCTTCCCAGAAGGCACCCTTCCTTTTTTTCCGCTGATTATATTCCTGGGCTGTCCTGCCGGCAATCAATTGCAGCGCCCTGGGTATAACATCTTTGCCTTCATGGCCGTGTACCAGCAAGTGAATATGATTCGAGGTGACCGTATAGTTCAATACCTGTAGCCCGTACCTCTTTCTCGCTTCAAACAACCATTTAATCCATGTGCTACGGTCTTTGGCGAACTTCAGCAAAAATTCCTTCTTGTGGCATCTATGGGTAATATGCCACACATGATCAGGCAAGAAATATCTGTTGGCTCTGGGCATGGTTGCTTACACACACATATTTTGAGCCATAAAAAAGGCATTCTAAGAAAAAGTTAAGGCCTGTCAGAAACTTTTTTTATTGTTAATTCAGAAGCATATATAGGTCCGACCCCAAAGGCCAAAAAGACCGTCAGGTTTTTTAACCGCAGCCGGGTAAACATGATCGCCACCTTATGCAGTTACGCGTTATAATTTCAATTGACAAAGGCCTTATACAGGCGCCTGGTAAACCCTGAATATGGTTTGAATAGGTCCGCCCCCATAAAAACATAAAATAAATGAGAATTACTGCGGCTGCTCCGGAAAAATGTTTTTAATCATCTCATCAATATCCCCATCAGACATTTCTATCTGTTTATAGGAATAAACCAGCGTTATCATAAGGGCAAAATATCTTTCACGATGCAGCCCCAAGAGCGTTTTTTTGTCCAGCTCCTTTAGAACTCTGACCATATCGCGATTAAACATGCCCTTTCTGGTCATGCTTTTTCTGGGCCGATTGAGATCCAGCCTGTATACAGAATCCACGATCAATGTTTCCAGATGCGCCAAGAGCCCGTTTATTTCATGGTCCAGTGTAATCCCGATCTGAAGCAGAAGTATGGAAGCAATCTCTTTGAACTCTTCGTCAGATAATTGCTTCCCCTCAGGCAATGGAACTCTGGCGATGCCAACCAGCAATGCATTAATCCAGGCAAAATACCCCTGCATCAGAGAAAGATGGAATCGAACCTTTTTATCCATCCAAAGTTTGTTTCGGGTGATTGTTTCTTCTATCCCCTTAAAAAAATCTTGGAATTGATCGTAACTGCTGAAAACATCCGAATACTGCAGAAAACTGCCATGCGGAAGCGTCAAATCATAGCTTTGCAAAAGCTCATACCATTCCTGTTCTTTGTCGCTATACAATTGCCTGTGATAGGACAACCGTTCCAGATAATAAAGGATTTCCTGCCCACAGTTAACTCTTTTTTCCAGAACAACTCCCGCGACTCTTGTCCTTTCATCCCTCTTCTTGAGATAAAACGTCGCCACAAAGGCAATAATCAACCCGGCAACTGCGGTGGATATCAGGCTGACAATGCCTTCACCAACAAAGCGGGGCAGCATGTCAAGGTATTCTGCAAAATTGTTTAGCAAAACATCAAAGTGGCTGAGATTTTGTGGGATCACATCCGTGGCTTATTTTACAGGACACTGTCGAAATACCTGCTCATTCCCCGGCATTTATTCTTTTTTCTGATGCAACTTTTCCCCGGGGTTGTTTCTATCATCCTGTTTTTCAACTTTAACAATGAAACTCCCGCCCGCTAATGCTTTTGCAATGACCAGGCCGAATCTGTTAGCAGCCGGTATTCACAAATTCCTCCGCCAGGGCGTCATATGCAGCTTTTATGGCGGACCTTGCGTATTTTTTCCCCTTCCATTGCTCAACCTCATGGATCACCGAATCCCTGTCCACCGCCATGCCGTTTTCCCGCAGCGCCTGGAGACAGTAAAGGACTGTGCCACAGAGTTCCAGGTTGTCAAAGCTGAAATCATGTCCGAGCAGTTCGCAGAACCGTTCAAGATGCGCATTGATTTCCCGCCTGCCTTTCTCAGGCAGAATATCGGCAAACTCCGGTCCGGGGGTGTAATCCGTTCTGTCCACAGAAATTTCGCCTGCCCGTTCCAGATCAGATGCAGTCTCCATTACCTGCCGGGAAAACGGTCCGTAGGAATACGGTTCAAAATCCAGGCGCAAGGGGAGCCCTTTTTCCTGCAGATAAAAAAGGGCTTTTTGCATGGCAATCTTGGAGGTTTGCATGTTTTTGTTTTTAAGCCATGCAATAACGTGCTTGAATGCGGACCGGGTATAATCTGAATTTTTCATGATGCTCCCTCTTTTTTCCTTTTCCGGCGGGCCTCTATTCTCTGCCTGCACCGGGTCAGGGCTTTTTCTGCCATGGGCTTGGAAGCTGTGGTCACGTAGATTCGCCTGAGATGCGCCGGTTTTTTACGGGTGGATTCCAGAAGTGATGAATGGTCGAGTATAGAGCCGATCATTTTGTAATCGTTGTTTTTGTCCACCACCGGATAGACACTTTCTCCTTTTTCATCGGATTTCTCCAGAATTTTATGCACCTCAACCTTTTTGTCAAAAGTGAAATAATCCTGGTCTTCTTTTAGACCTGTATTGTCAAGCTCTTCCTGAAGGTCCAGAAAATCATTTTCATTTCCTTCTGATTCCTTTTCCGTGTCAAATATGGGATGAAGACGATCCTGGCGCATAAGTATTTTCGCCCACGGGTTCCCCCCGGCCATATCATTCTTTATCTGCTCAAAAATTGTGTAATCATCAACGTACTGAAACCTGTCAAAATCGATTTCCGGATCGGAGGTGCCGGCCTCCAGACCGGCATCCGGCAGATAATCCCGCTCTGTTAAATCCCGGAAGTAACGTTCAAGCACAATGTCATAGCCTTTTCTTGTCCTGTGATAGGGTACCTGAAGATAATAGTGATACCGGGCAAGCAAAAAAGCCTCTACCGCATGCAGATTCCCTTTTTCAATGGCAAAGGCCTTTTCCCCTTCTTCGTTGTCAATAAGCCTGAAGGAGCCTGCATAGCGGATATAATCGTACTCTCCGTATTTTACCCCACAGAAGTACGAGTCCCTTAGCAGAAAATCAGCCCTGTCAGCATCAAATTCGTCGGAAATGAATTTTTTCAAAATCGCAAGGACCTGTGTCTGCTTTCCTTTCAAAAGGTTGGCTACTGCATTCGGGGAAACCTTTTGCTTTTGGATTTCATCGGATATTTCGGTACAGTTTTGAATAATGTATTTGCCGATATCCTCGTGGGATATGTCTTCTCCAAGGAGAAACTTTTCAGCAGCATGGGAAAACGGCATATGGCCGATATCATGCAGCAATGCGGCAAATCGAAGTAATTGAAGATTCTGCTGCAGGTCGTTTTTACCACCTTGCCTGAGTTCCGGATTGAAACGCAGGACCTCTTCAAAAATGTTCGTGGCTGCCTGCAAAACCCCGAGAGAGTGCACAAACCTGGAATGCTCCGCTGTGGGGTACACATACTTGGTCAACGCGAGCTGGCCGATTCTGCGCAAACGCTGGAAAATCGAAGTATCAATGATTTTCAGTTCGGCATCGGTCAGCCAGATATAGCCGTATATTGGATCCCGGATTCTGTGGGTAGGTTGTAAAAGTTGATTCATAACAACATAGCTGTGCGAAAGTTATTTCCTGAAAACAAAAAACCTGTGGAATGGGTAATCAACCGCCATGCAGGTTTTCAGCGGTTTGCCATATTTGCTCATCTCTATGCATATGACGGATGGAGGATCATTCTAATCCTGGCCAACAATCTGCTGATTTTACTGGGCAGAACTCTCTCCAACTCATCGCATTGCGAAGGCAGGCTGGTTTCTTCAATCGCTGTTTCAGGCAGCACTATAAATCCTTCCGAATGGACCCAATTTATAAGGAGGGTTCCGTCTGCGGCTTTTTGCTTCGCAACTCGTTTAAAAGACCCAAAACCAGGTTCCGATACAGCAGCATAAGAATGCCAAAGTAAATCAGAGCACCTGTAATTACTTGCATGGGCAGAATCGCGAATTGGGTCAATCCAATGCCGGAGAGCCAAGTTCCCTGGAAATAGACGGCGGCCGACATTACAAGCGATGAAATTAAAAAGGGCGAAAGCTTGCCTATTCCTTCCAGTACGCCCAAATCAATTTGATGCCAGGCAAATTTTAGATTCGGGTAAAGCATTATAACATTGGCAATGGCGTAGGCGACTGCCACTCCATGGACGCCATAGGGCAGGCCGACGGCAAAAGAGGCAACTGTAACCACTGCATTCGCAGATCCGATCTTAAACATGAGGCCTGTTGTACCTTTGGCGGTATAAATTGAACCTACTGTGGTTACAATGGACTGGATCATGCCAATCGGGGCGAGGATCATAATCAGTGTGGCCATGCCCTCCCATTTATCGCCCAGTAACACGGCCACAAATGTTTCTGAAACCGCAAGCAGGCCCATCATTACAGGGAATGTAATCAGGGCAATAAAAATGATGGATTTGACGTAGCCGTTTTTAAAACGGACATTATCCCGCTTTACCTGTGAAAAAGCCGGAAACATTACCCGTATCAGCACTCTGGACGTATTCTCCAGGGGGTAGAGCATGATTTTATAAGCAACGCTGTACATGCCAAGCGCAGAGGAGCCTATGAATTTGCCTATCAAAAAATCATCAGCCTGTCGTGAAAAGTAATTAATAAAACTAAAGCCAGTCAGATGAAAAGAATATTTCCAGATATATTTAATATCCGCAAAAGAAAATAACAGTGACGGTCTCCAGTGGGAATTTAGCCAAAGGCCCATGGAAAAGATGGCTGGCTTTGCAAGTGCTGCGATCAGGAGGCTGTATATACCAAGACCCCACACTGCGGCAGTTATGCCGGCCGCGCTTCCGATGGCAAGCGCCATTGTTTCAAGTGTTATCACCCGTTTAAAAAAAAGGGTTTTTTCCAGCAGTGTTTTTTGGACAAGCGATAAGGCGCTTATTATAAAAATCAGCCCGATGATCTGCAGTAAATGAACAAGTTCCTTGTTTTCAAAAAAATCGGCTATGGGCCAGGCCAGAAAAAAAAGGAGAGCAAAAAGGACTATGCCGATTGCTATATTAAAATAAAATATGCTCGAAAGCATCCGCTGGCTTGGATTATCCATGTAGATAATGACCTGGGAGGTCCCCATGGAGGCAATGACATTCATAAAGGTTACAAAAACCATTAAAATGGCATAAACGCCAAAGGCCTCGGGCGATAAGAACCGCGCCATCACCACCATGGTGATCACCTGGAGTACCTGGCGGGCTACGTTACCGGCACCGTTCCATCCTATGCCGGATATGGTTTTTTGCTTGAGGGACATGAATTTAGTTGGGGGAAAGAGAGTTTTTTTGATTGAGCTGGGCACCAATACTATGTGTTCCTATGGGTCCACAAACTCTTCTTGCACATAGATGCCACTTTTCTGGTGTAAAGATAGGGCACAAAAAAAAGAACCCCTATCTTTGTGAGTAAATCGGTCTTTCGTTCAGCCCAGACATGCGACACCGCTTTGAGTGCCAGCAAGGGTTGCTTTCCAACTCTCAGCCGCCATCCTCCCTGTTTTTTTAAGACTGAGCAACACAGCAAAAACCGCTTAAACGGGTCACGGGGGTAAAGAATGTTAAAATTTTTAAATATTTCCGTTAACAGGCCGGAATCATCATAGTTCCAATCCTTGCTGTTGCTTTGTGTAACCAAAACTTTAAACATTGGAGCGTAGTATACAGGGCCTCGAAGCGCGTTATATGACAGGAAATAAATGAATGGATATATATTTCTATAATTTTCATTCTTTAAGTAGTTTGATTCCAGATGGGTGCGTTTCAAAAGTATGCCGCTTAACTGATGTCCGAGATAGGCAACATGCAGTGCAGTCCAGAAACCGGCTGGATATTTTTTTAAATCGAATTTCTCGCGGCGTCCTATTTTGGTTGTACCGTCGGCAAATAAGGCTTCTATGCCGGGAACAATTGCGCTTACTTCATTCTCCTTATTTATTGTCTCGATAATATATTTTAAATAGTTTTTAGGCAGATAATCATCATCTCCAATATACATGACAAACTCTGATGTTGCCTGCTGCAGCAAAAAAACCGCGTTTTTCTCCAAGCCTATATTTTCATTTTGCCGAAATAAATGCATTTCAACCTGGATTTCTGGACGAATATTTTCCAGCTCTGTCCATGTGGCATCATTGGAGCAATTGTCGGAAACCAGGATACGAAAATAATTTTCAAGCTGGTCTTTGATTATCATACGATTTAGGTGCCTTATATTTTTAATAAGGTCCTTCTGGCGATTATATGTTGGAATAAGAATATCAATCGACATAATTCGTCCCTACCCAATGTATCATCTTTTGCACTCCCTTTTCTCTGGTCACTGAGGGCTTCCAGCCAAGCAAGTGCTGAGCCCTGCTGATATCTGCGACAAATATTTTTTGATCACTTTCCCTTGGGGAAAGATTTCGGTATTCCATCTTTATATTCAACTCTTTTTCTAAAAATTCAAACAATTCCAACAATGAAGAGGAATTGTCTATCCCCCCTCCAACATTAAAGCAATTCCCTCTGATCTTATCTATATAAAATGCAGCTTTCATATATAAATCAACCGCATCTTCCGCATATAGCAGGTCCCTGACCTGTTTTCCGTTACCGTTGATTGTAAAGGGTTCTTTAAGGATTCCTTGCCGGATCTCCAAGGCCTTGGAAACAAACCATCCCACCCAGCCCTGATCATAGGTGGCGAATTGGCGACCTCCATACATTGACGAATGGCGGAAGACCACAGTATTTAAGCCGTATATTCGGGCATAATCGAGCATGTACTGGTCACCCGCCCCTTTGGAACAGCCATAGGGGGAATGAAAATCAAGCGGAATGGTTTCGGGAAATCCCTGCGGGTAATCCGGCGCAACATAGCGCGTCTCTGTTTCCTCGTATTTCACCCATTCCAAATCGCCATAGACCTTGTTTGTTGACGAATATACAACCGCCGCAGAAGGACATGATTTTCTGACAGCTTCAAGCAAGTTGAATGTGCCCAGTGCATTGACTTCGAAATCCAGGCGTGGATTCTTAATGGATGTGGTCATGGCTACCTGGCCGGCGAGATGAAAAATCACGTCCGGTTTGCTGGTACCTATTGCAGATTCTACA
>JAIPDT010000090.1 GCA_021737545.1 Desulfobacteraceae bacterium | reverse complement strand
CAAACCAATCTTCATCAGATCGCCGCCGGACGCCAGCCGATCATCCAGGTTACAAGGTATTTGGAGCAGGTTCTGGATGATCTGGGCGTATCTGTTGTTACCAACACAGAGGTAACCCCCGGAATTTTGTCTGACAAGCCTGTGGATGCCGTAGTTATAGCCACCGGTTCAAGACCGGATGAAAAACCTTATCCCGGGGACTATGGGCCGCCTTCGGCTGTTACGGTATGGAATGTGCTTAATGCCGATTACCCGATAGGCGAAAAAGTGCTGGTTATAGATGAAATGGGAAGCCATTTTTCCACTGCCACGGCTGAATTCCTGGCGGATCAGGGCAAAACCGTAGATTTGCTGAGTCCGGATCTCTTTGTTGGAATGGAGCTGGCCTCTGTAGGCGATCTTTATTTTTCCCGCCAGAGACTTTTGCAAAAGGGTGTTACCTTCATGCCCGATATAACAGTCGATAAAATACGCGGAACCGGGGTAAAGGCCAGGAATATTTATTCAAATATTCAGATCGATTTAAAAGGCTATGACACGATTGTGCTTGCAGCAGGCAATCTGGCGGAAGACAATCTTTATAAGCAGTTAAAAGGGAAGGTAAATGAAATATACCGCGTCGGTGACTGCGTTGCACCCCGGGGTATTGATATGGCTGTTTTTGAGGGCAGAAAAGTCGGAGGCCGCCTTTGAACCGGTATAAGTATCTTTTTTCACCATTGAAAATAGGCCCCGCGGTGGTGCCCAACAGGATTAATTTTGCGGCCCATATGACGAATCTGTCTGTAAACCAGCAGATAAGCGATGCTCATGTAGCTTATTATGCCGAGCGTGCCAAAGGAGGCTGCGGCCTGATTACCACAGAAGAGCTTTCGGTCCATCCCTCGGATCTGGCATATGCAAAACTGGTGGAAGCCTTTGATCCCGAAGTAGTGCCGGGATTTCAAAAATTGACTCAGGCCGTGCACAAATACGGGACCAAAATATTCGCCCAGTTAAACCACAACGGCATGCAGGCCGAAGGCAAGATTTCAAGGCTTCCTGTATGGGGGCCTTCGGCCGGCAGAGACCCCATTTTCCGGGAAACCGCCAAGGAAATGGAAATTGAGGATATCAAGGACTGTATTGCCCATTTTGCCAAAAGCGCAGGTCATGCAAAAGAAGGGGGATTCGACGGAATCGAGCTGCAGGTCGGCCACAGCTCGCTGATCAGGCAGTTTTTATCCCCCGCCACCAATTTCAGGCAGGATGAGTACGGCGGCAGCCTTGAAAACCGAGTAAGGTTTGCCCTGGAAGTAACTGACGCTGTGCGCAGCGCCGTGGGCCGGGAGCTTGCCGTTGGGCTTCGTTTAAATGCCGACGAAATGCATCCCAAGGGCGGGCTTACCCTTGAGGCGGTAAAAGAAATTGCCGTGCGTCTGGAGCAAACCGGACAGATAGATTTTTTTGATATAAGCCTGGGCACTTTTCATCATCTTTTTCTGGTTGAAGGCTCAATGCATACTCCTCTTGCTTATGCAACCCCATTGTCCGCGGGAATCCGTTCGAAAGTTAATCTCCCGGTTTATGCCTCCAATAGGATCAATGACCCTCATCTGGCGGAGAAAATACTGGAGGACGGCCACGGGGATATGATTAACATGGTCCGGGCCCTGATTGCCGATCCCAGGCTGCCGAACAAGGCCAGGATGGGACGCGATGACGATATCCGGCATTGTATTGCCTGCAATCAGGGATGCATCGGCAGGATGGGGCTTGGATATATCATCGGCTGCATCCAGAATCCCGCTGCAGGTCATGAACTGGAATTTGTCGAAGAGAGCATAACTTC
Source organism: Desulfobacteraceae bacterium (assembly GCA_021737545.1). Classification (GTDB taxonomy): domain Bacteria; phylum Desulfobacterota; class Desulfobacteria; order Desulfobacterales; family Desulfosalsimonadaceae; genus Desulfosalsimonas. The sequence continues at coordinate 9,027 of JAIPDT010000090.1, read as the reverse complement.
CGCCGGGCAGCCCAAGAAGGTGATCATTGTCGGCGCAGGCCCTGCGGGGTTGGAGGCCGCCCGCGTGGCGGCCCTTCGCAAGCATCAGGTAATCGTTTTTGAATCAGAGCAGGAGGTCGGCGGGCAAAACCGACTTGCCTCCAGTTTGCCCGGCAGACAGGAGATCGAAGGAATAATCCGCTGGCTGGTCAGCCAGACGGGAAAGCTGCCAATTGACTGGCGGCTGGGGGTTAAGGCCGATAAGGATGCGATCAGTAAAGAAAACCCTGATGCGGTTGTTCTGGCTACGGGATCAAGGCCTAAAGAAAAACCTTTTCCCGGTGATTACGGGCCTCCCCAGGTAATAACGACCTGGCAGATTTTGAAAGGCGGGATTGAGCCGGGCGGGCAGGTGCTGCTTATAGATTTAAACGGTCATCATCACGGCACCGGAATCGCGGAACTTCTGGCAGATCAGGGGAAAAAGGTTCATGTTTTAACTCCTGCTCTTTTCCAGGGCTCGGCCCTTGGTCCGCTGCAGGATCTTTATCTGACCCGCCAGCGCCTGACTGCCAAGGGTGTTGTCTGTACACCTGATATAGCCGTGCTGGAAATAAACGGGACTGTTGTCAAAGGCCTTAATGTCTATTCAAATGAGATTTTTGACTTTGAAGGCTATGACACCGTGGTGCTGGCCGCGGGCAACATTGCAGATGACGGGCTATATTTTGAATTAAAGGGGGAGCTTAAGGAATTGTACCGCATTGGTGACTGTGTTGCCCCCAGGTTGACGGACATGGCGATTGTCGAAGGAAACAGATTGGGGCGTCGGTTATAGAGATGAAAAGAGAAATCTGGTTGTGGGTTCACCATCGCCGCGGAACAATTGAAGACGAGACTTTCGGGCTTGCTGCAGAAGCCTGCAGACTGGCCGGAGAAGTGCAGGGGCAGACAAGTGTGAGCGCAGTCTGCATCGACCCGGATGAAAACATGGAGGCCGAACTAAAGAGGCTGGGCAGTTATGGAGTAGAAAAAGTATTCGTTGTTACCAGCGGTTCATCATCGCAGAGCCGCGGGGAACTTTATGCCTCGATTCTGACAAATATGATCAGGGAAAGCCCTCCGGTGTTTTTTCTGATGGCCCATGACGATCAAACCGCGGAAATCGGCTCCAGAGTTGCCGCAGGGCTGCAGGCGGGGTTGGTTACAAGGGCGGTGGACCTGCGTTTGGACGAAGACCTAAAGGCAGAAGCGGTCAGGCCTGTGGACAACGGATATGTTTTCGAGCGTGTGGAATATAACTGCGGCTTACCTTATATCGCCACAATACTGCCGTCTGTTTTGAGCCCCCTGCCGGCTGGCTGGAATGAAGATGCCGAGATTATACCCTTATCAGTACATTTGGGGGCTCAAGAGCCCAAAACCGAGGTGTTGCGTGTTATAGAGGCCGACCCTGAAAGCCTGGATATCGAGGAAGCCGATATTATCGTCTCTGCGGGCCGTGGTATGGGCAAGGAAGATGAATTCGGAAGTATATACGAGCTTGCAGAATATCTCGGCGGCAGCGTGGCAGGCACCAGGCCCGTGATAGACCGGGGGCTGCTGCCTTTTGACCGTCAGATAGGCCAGACCGGCAAAACCGTTTCGCCCCGGCTTTGTGTCAATTGCGGGATATCTGGCGCGAATGAGTATACAGCCGGGATTGAAAAGTCAAATAAGATCGTGGCCATCAATAAGGATCCCGGGGCCAGAATTTTTCGTTTTGCTGACCTTGGTCTTGTAGGCGATGTGCATCAGATTCTTCCTTTGCTTTTTTCCCGCATAAATGAAAAGAAAGGCAACGGGTCAGGCGATGAGTAAATTGTTTGGCATATGGCTTTTATTGGCGTTTTTCGTTGCTTCGCCCGCAGCCGCCTATACGCAAAAGGACTGCATAGCCTGCCACGGAAACGAAGGCTCAATGAGCAGGCTCGTCATACCCGCTGAAAAATTCCGCGAATCCGTGCATGCCGATCTGACGTGCATGGGCTGCCATACCCGGATTATTGACGAAAGTCATCAGACAGGATCAGGTGCAGCCGGGGTTGATTGCAGCGGATGCCACGGGATTGAAAATTTCCACGGCGCGCAATCGCATAAAGATCGGCCTGAATGTGATGACTGCCACGGCAGGCATTCAATAAAGCCGCCCGGCGACCCTGAGTCCGGGGTTAATGCAGACCGCCTTGACCAGACCTGCAGAAAATGCCACCCATCGGAATCAGGTCAAAATGATTTCCTTTCATGGCTGCCTTCTTTAAAGATCTCTTCTCATAAAAAACAGGATATGAGCCGTGATTATTCCGGAAAAAATTGTATCGGCTGCCACCAGGCAAAAGCGGTTCACGGAGGCGATGAACAGATAAGCAAGGATAACTGCGGGATGTGCCATAAGGATGGTGCCCTGATGGGGTCCATACATCCTGAAGCCGATCCCCGAACGCAGCCGGGCGTTTTTGCCGCGGGCATAATATATCAGATTGTTCTGGCTGTCCTGGTTTTAGGGGGGATCGCATATTTTATAAGGTTATTTTCAGCAAGGTCCAAATAGGAGAAGTAATAAGTGGTTACTGCTTTGGACATTTTATTGGTTATTGCTGCAATCGGGATCATGCTGGCGGGCATTGCCTGTCGTAAGGCGCTGTGGCGTTCCGGTTATTCGGAGAAACAAAAGCCCCGCTGGAGCAATCTGCTTTCGTATTTGATCGGCCATAAGCAAATTATGAGACGCCGGGCCGCAGGCGTGGCCCATTTGTTTTTGGTATTGGGGTTTGTCGTCTTTCTGCTCATAGTTGTTTTGGCCCAGATTCCGGCAGTCGTGCTGCCTGAAACAATTGCCGGCATTATTTCTTTGCTGCTGGACCTGCTTGGCCTTGCCATGCTTGCAGGCACGCTGTTCTTTGTTTTCCGGTATTCAGGATTACGGCAACTGCCGGACAGCAGGGAAGTCAAAAGAAGGGTTATGCTTCCAGCGGCCTTGCTGTTCTTTATCCTGATCAGCGGATTTATGGCCGAGGCTGTAAGGCTTGGAATAACTGCCCCCCAAGCTGTTTGGGCTTCTCCTTTAGGTGCCGGCCTGTCCGTATTAATGCCTGAATCCCCCCTGCTGATGCAGGTGATAATAAGGCTTCATCTCTTGGCTGTTTTGTTATTTATAGCCCTGATACCGTTTACGTTCATGCGCCATATTATCAATGCTTCATATAATGTTGCCTTTCCCCGGAGCAAGGCCCCGGGCCGTATGCGTCAGCTTGACCTTCCGCACGGACATATCGGGGCGGGAGCCGCAAGCGATTTTTCATGGAAGCAGTTGCTTGAATCAGATGCATGCGTGACCTGCGGCCGCTGTGTTGAGAAATGCCCTGCCGCCTTGTCGGGCAAATCCTTGTCTCCGCGCAGGATAGTGCAGGCCGTGGTAAAGCAATTGGAGGCAGGCGCCTCAAATAAATTCCCCGCTGATCCTCCTCAGTCTCTTATACTTGAATCTGTGGTTGGCGATGATGAAATATGGGACTGTACGGCTTGCCTTGCCTGCGTCGAATATTGTCCGGTTTTTGCCGATCCTGCTGATAAAATATTGTCCATGCGCAGATACAGGGTTTTGGGAAAAGGCAATATACCCCAAGAGGCAAAACCTGCAATTCGAAACCTGGAGTTGTTCGGAGATGTACAGGGCAAAGGCTCGGCTTATCGTTTGGAATGGGCGATAGACTGCCGCGTACCGGTATTGTCAGAAACAAAACCTTCAACCGACGTGCTGCTGTGGATCGGCTGCTCCGGGGCCTTTCACCCCAGGTATCAGCAGGCGGCAAGGGATATGGTAAAAATACTCAATAAAGGGGCTGTTGATTTTGCCGTTCTGGGAGATCAGGAATTTTGCTGTGGAGATCCGGCAAGGCGGATGGGTGCCGAGGATCTGTTTATTGATCTGGCAGGGAAAAATCTTGCCTGTTTGCGCGGGTATGAGTTTAACAAAATAGTCTGTCTTTGCCCGCACTGCTTTAATACCCTGAAAAATGAGTATTCGCAGGCAGGCGGGGATTTTGAAGTCATGCACGCCGGCCAATACCTGATGGAATTGATCGGCGCGGGCCTTATTGAAATGAAATATCCGGTGGCTGAATCTCTGACCATTCATGACCCCTGTTACCTGGCACGAGCCAATCACATTTCCGAGCCTTTGCGTGAGATAAGCAGGCGGCTGCGGGGTGCCGAACTAAAGGAACTGCCCCGCTGCCGTGAAAATACTTTTTGCTGCGGAGGAGGCGGCGGTCATATGTGGCTGCACGAGACAGGAGGGATGCATATAAATCAAATCCGAGCTCAAGAGGCCGCTGAACTCAATACAGACACAATCGCAACTGCCTGTCCGTACTGCCTCACCATGATAGAAGACGGGCTCGGGGGCCTGGAAAAGGAGAATCCGCCGCGGGTGAGAGATATAGTGGAACTGGTGGCTGACGCGATCGGTTAGGGAGGCTGGATTTTTGAAATTAATTGTCTGCATAAAACAGATAAAACAGGCTTATGCACGAACTGGCATGGATCCGGACGCTTATTTTTTTTCGGACAAGGATCATGTGTGCAGGGTAAATCCTTACGACGAGTTTGCCCTGGAGCTGGCCTTAAGGATAAAGGACGCCATAGAGGGAACCGAGGTTGTTCTGCTCACATTGGGCCCGGTAATTGCTGAAGCGGATTTGCGCCGCTGTTTGGCCATGGGCGCAGATAGTCTTTTCCGAATGGATTGCAGCGAATCCGGGGATGCCTTTGCAAAGGCCGAAATGCTCGCCCGGGCCGCAGAGGATATTCAGGCGGACATAATATTATGCGGCAAAGAGTCCCTGGATCTGGGCAGCGGGCAGGTGGGGGCTTTTATAGCCGAAAGGCTGAATTATCCTTTTGTCTCCGCAATAACCGATCTTTGGATTTCATCCCGGTCTGATTCAGTTAAGGTTCAGCGGAGTGCCGGCAGAGGCGTGCGCGAGGAAATACAATGCCAAATTCCGGCTGTTGTAAGTGTTACCACGGGTCCTGTCTCTCCTCGATTTGCCTCTTATTGCAGTCGCGATAAGGCCGCATACGTCCCTATACAGGTAATCAGATATAAAGACGGGCCGGGTGAGTCAAAAATTAAATCCATCGGGTGTTACACGGCCCGCCCGCGTACCAAACCTGTTGAGCCTCCGGATAGCGGCCTTGATGCTTTTACCCGCATAAAACAATTGCTTGCCGGGACAAGGATGGAGAAAAAAGGGGAAATCCTCACGGGCGATATAAGCCGACAGGTCGACAGCCTGCTGGTTTTTCTGGAAGAAAACGGATTTCTCGAATTTCCATCATGATAAACCGGATCATAAATGCCGGTCTGCGCCCACCGGCAAGCGCCACAATTATGATTACCAACCGCTGCAATCTGCAATGCGCGCACTGCTTGCCGGAAAGTTCCCCGGATTCCGTTTTCGGCCCGGTCCCTGTCAATACTTTGAAACAAGTAATCCGGAATCTGGTGCAACAACTGGGGATAAAGGAGATTTGCATTACCGGAGGCGAGCCTTTTACGCATCCCTCATGGTTTGAGCTGCTTTCATACTGCAGCGGTTTGTCCGGGGTGCAAAGTCTGAGGGTTCAAACCAATGCTGCTCTTTTGAACACCAGGACTATTAATCTGCTCAAATCGATTGATTCCGGACTGATACTGGAGGTAAGCCTGGAAGGGGCAAGCCCTGCTACAAACGACAAGGTTCGGGGCAGTGGGAATTTTTATAAAACAATGCAGGGATTTAAGCTCCTTTCGGAATACGGCCTGGGCCCAAAGACCAGGATTGCTTTTACAGAGATGAGGCACAATTTCGGCGATTTCCCGGAGCTGCTCAAAATAGCAGAACAACTTGAACTCAGTGGAGTTACAGGCAGTACTCTGGTTAAAAAGGGCAGAGCGGTCAGTCAGGGTAAAACCGAGCCGCCCCTACCTGAACAATATGTTGAAATCCTGAATCTTTTTCATACGGACAAATTATTTCGGTCCAGGTATCAAAAGCTCGGCAGAATAGCTCCCCTGGAGTGGCTTGCAAACAGGGATGCAAATGAGCCCGAAACGTGCAAATGTATCCGGGACTTATACATTACCGCAGATGGAAGAATGTATCCCTGTGTAATGATGACCGCTGAAAGATTTGCGGTTAAAGACATTTTTGGGCGCAGTCTGGCGGATGTACTGCCAAAAGCCCTTGCTATATGGACCGAACTGCCGGAACTTTTCAGGCGGCGAAGCATCGAATTGCAGCAATGTAGGGGATGTCCGGGTTACATGCATTGCGCCGGCGGTTGTATGGGCAGGGCTTATTCAGCCAGCGGCGGGTTCATGTTTGCCGAGGATAGGTGCGAGTTGCGGAAAACGGTTTATAGCTGGAACAGTCCGGAAAAATAGGTGGCATCATGTCTGTATCTGTCAAGAGGCTCGCTGCCGGGTTATTTATTAACGGTTTGAAATTCCGATATCTTAAACTCACCGGCAAACCGGGCCGGCCTCAGACAGTAAGCCTTGAAATCACGCATAATTGCATTGCCCGGTGCATTATGTGCAACATTTGGCGTATCCCGCGCGATGTGCCCGACCTTTCGGTTAATCAATGGCTCGGATTTCTTGATTCTGACTTGTTTTCCGATTTAAGGGAGCTGGATATAACCGGTGGCGAGCCCTTTATTCGCGATGATTTGGCAGAATTTTTTTACGGTATCTGCGAACTTAAAAAAACTCGTCTGAGATCTCTTCGCTCTATAGCCGTGACCACAAACGGCCTGCTGACAAAACGTGTGCTGGATATTACGGAAAGAATTCTTCCGGAGCTGGAAAATGCCGGTTTGGATCTTGTGGTGGTTTGCGGCATGGACGCTGCCGGCGAACTCCATGACCGGATCAGAAACGTTGATAATGCATGGACAAAAGTCAACAGTACCCTCGAAGGTTTGCTTGAACTCAAAAGAAAACACGCTAATTTCGTGATAGGCCTTAAGACGACTATTCTGCCTTTAAATATAGACGAACTGGAACGGATAAGCTCTTATGCCGAAAAAAAGGGGCTTTTCACGATAATCTCTCCCGCAATCATAACACCCGGACGGTATTTAAACCGGGAACAGGCAGACATACTGACCTTCAGCAATAACGACATCCGAAAAATGGTAAGTTTTTTTTCAAAGCATCATAGCCAGTGGCTATTTCATGCGGATACTCTTTTGGAGTACTGGAAAACAGGACGCGTCAATAAGCCCTGCACATGCGGGTTTAATTATTTTTTTGTCAGGTATTCCGGCGAAATGCATCTGTGCCCCCTTGCCACGGAATCCATAGGCAATATAACAGATATCGATCCCGAAGAACTTTTGCGTTCCAAAAAAGCTTATAGTCTCCGCAGGAAAATCGGAAGGTTTGATTCATGCCAAAGCTGCACTGAGCCGGGCTTGGAGCGGTATGCCCTTGTTTATGAGGGATGGAGTTATCTTGTTTATCTGATGAAAATGCAAAACAGCCGGTTTCTGCACTTGCACAGCCTGATGGGCTTGGACAAATATACTGATTGAATTGATAAAAATTATTATGTTTTCGTAAAAAGCAGTCTACACAGGCGCGGCGGCATTTTCGCAGAAAGTAACATAAAGCTGTGGTATGTTTTATAACGCCATCAACAGTATCTGCTGTATTCAAATCGAGGCTTGTTACTTATTGATACAATTGGTTTTCCAAGCGTTAACTTTTGAAACATGATATGCAAGTCCTTTAATTTTTACCAAATTCTTAATGACCCCCGGGTTGTGAAATTTTAGGTTTTTCTCTTATGTTTCACATAGTATCAGTTAAATATTATTTTTCCTTTCGGTATCCACGAAATTTTATTTTTTTCTTATTTTTATTGAATTGTTCCGGTAAGTTTAATGTTTTTTGATTTAATGGTATAAAGCTTGCATTTTCTTCTTTAGTTGGGGAAGGGGGGTTATATGCTCACCAATTAAACCCTTAAGCACAAATCTATAATAAATAAGGAGGAGGTACAATGAATACAGGCAAAATTTTCAGGCTGGCTTTGCTGCTGTGGTGCGCCGTATTTTTGCTCAGTTTCGGCGCAGGCAACGGTTTGGCCGCGGATAAAGAGGAAATTTTAATAGGCAGCCACCTTCCGCTTTCAGGCCACCTGTCCTCTATTGGTGTCGAGCAGAAATGGGCGTATGAAACTGCCGTAAAGCAAGTTAATGAAGACGGCGGTATCTACGTCGAAGAATACGGGAAAAAACTCCCTGTCAAGCTTTCGGTGCTGGATGACGAGTCTGATCCCGGAAAGGCGGCCTCTTCTGTGGAACGTCTGATCAAGCAGAAAGATGTGGATCTGATTCTAAGCGGCCATTCCGCACCATTCGGCGTTATTCCCGGCTGTGTTGCAGCGGAAAAATATAGAAAGTACTATCACGCAACCGCCTGTTTTATTCCACCATGGAAGGAACATAATTTCAACTGGTCAACCCTTTTCTTTTTTAGGATGACTGATGCAGCATCTGCTCCGTTCAAATTGATTGATTCCATAGATGAAAGTAAGCGGCCGCAAAATATAGGAATGTTTATGGAAGATACTTTTGACGGCAGGAGTTTTGGGAAGGTTATCAAGGGTGAAGCTGAGAAGGCCGGTTACAGTATCGTCTATGAAGAGGCTCTTTCAACGGAATCAAAAGATTACACCTCCCAGATTCTCAAGGCAAAACAGCGCGGTATTGATGCAATTTTGATCTTTGCCTCTACTTCTAATATTACCACTTTTGTCCGGCAGGCAAAAGCAAACGGCCTGGAATATAAATATATGCATACCTGGAAGGGCGGATGGCCAGCGGAATTCTGGGACGCATTAGGTGAGGATGCAAAATATATTTTGTCTGACGGCCACTGGTCCGTGGATTATCCGTTTCCGGGCGCTTCCTGGCTTGGTAAGCTTTATACGGAGAAGTTTAACAAAAACTCTG
>JAIPDT010000089.1 GCA_021737545.1 Desulfobacteraceae bacterium | reverse complement strand
AACCATCGAAAAAACCTGCGACGAAGTGCTCGCTGTATGGAAGGACCGTGAAAGCACCCGGCATCGACTGCAAAAAAAAATGAAATACGATGAACGCCGCAGGAACATCTTCTACGATACAGACGGTTTTTCCGAATCCCAGCATGAAACTCTCAAGGTGTGCAGGGAGTGCAGCGGCGCCTTTAAGATCGATTCCAAGGCGGATACCGGCTTCCATGTACTTGCCGTACACATTCCCCGCAAAGCCTGCAGCAAATGCAAAAATATCGGATACAGATGGTTTGAAAAAACATCCATGAGCCCCTACAACATGATTCTGCTACAGGACCGGCCAGAAGACCAATACCGGGTCAGGAAAAAATGACCCACCCGCCATCTTTATGAAAGAGCCACGCCAACGCAGGATTTACCCCAACCTCGCACTTCGCAGCAAGCTCCTTTGCGCGGTGCGATCCTTTTTCCGCACCCGCGATTTCCTGGAAGTAGAAACCCCGGTTCGCATACCGGCCCCTGCGCCGGAGGCGCATATCGAGGCTGTGCCGGCAGACGGGGCATATCTGCAGACCTCTCCGGAACTTTTCATGAAACGGCTGCTTGCAGCGGGATATTCCCGCATTTTCCAGATCTGCAGGACTTTCAGGGCAGACGAACGAGGTAAACTTCATCTGCCGGAATTTTCCATGCTGGAATGGTACGAGGCGGACGCTGATTATAAGGATCTTATGGCACGGACAGAAGAACTGGTGTGGTTTGTGTGCACGGAAGTTTTAGGAAACAAAAGCCTTAGCTACCAGGGAATAGGTATCGACCCCGCCCCGCCCTGGCCCCGGATCACAGTGGCCGAAGCATTTCATCGCCATGCCGGAAAAGAAATGGCCGAAGCTGTTGCAGACGAAACATTTGACGAACTTATTAGCATTGACATAGAAACCGGACTTGATCGCAGCAGGCCGGTGTTTCTTTACGACTATCCGGCCGAAAAAGGCGCTCTTGCACGTCGCAGGCATGACAGGCCCCACCTTGCCGAACGGTTTGAAGCATATATCTGCGGCATTGAGATCTGCAACGGGTTTACCGAACTAGTCGATCCTGAAGAACAACGCAACCGCTTTGAAGCGGAGCTAAAACGGCGCAAGGAAAAAGGACTTCAGGTCTATCCGATGCCTGAAACTTTTTTAAGCGCTCTTGCCTCGATGCCGCCTTCGGCGGGAAATGCCCTGGGGCTTGACAGGCTGGTAATGCTGCTTGCAGACGCATCCGCAATCGATGAAACAACCGCGTTCGTACCTGAAGAATATTGAATCCCGGCGCCGCACAGTAATAATTTATTTGACTACCTGCTCTGATTATGGATATAATACGTATAAAATTTTTCGGGTTTCGGTCCTGCATCGAAACCGCACTGCTTTAAATTCGAATCTTATTTCCGAAAAAATATTGCAGGAACCCTGCAGCAATGAAACCTATTTACAGGACGATTCAAACCTGCATCATTCTTGTTACACTTGCCTGCCCGGCGACTGCTGGCGCGGATTCGGATGTCTATGTCCACATAGACGAACAGGGAGCATATCATTTCACAGACACGCCAACTTCATCTGAATACATACAGGCTCCCACTTTCTCAGCCCCCGGTGTCGATCCGAAAACAGCGGGAAAATATGAAGACATCATACGGAAAAGCTCGAAAAAATCCGGCATTCGCCCGGAACTGATAAAAGCGGTAATCCGTGTGGAATCGGGGTTTAATCCCAAGGCTGTCTCAGACAGGGGAGCACGCGGGCTCATGCAGTTAATGCCGGTGCATACCAGGGAGTACAACATTGAAAGCCCCTTTAATCCAAGTGAAAACATCGCTGCTGGAACCCTGTACCTGGGACGGTTGCTCGAACGCTACAACGGAAATCTCAACCTGTCGCTGGCCGCCTACAATGCCGGCCCCGCGACGGTGGACCATTACCAGGGCATCCCGCCATATAGAGAGACCCGGCAGTACGTACAAAAAGTACTTTTATACTACCGGCATTACAGAAATGCAGACAAATAAACGAAAAGGTCCCATGGAGACACCAAACGACCACAACAGGCCCGCACTTGATGCCCTCTCAAGAATTTATCGCCTGTATGACGACTACATAAACAGCTTTTCGCTTGCCTGCCGTAAACACTGCGCAGATTGCTGCACCATATCGGTCACCCTTACCAGTCTTGAAGGCAGAATGATTTACGCGTTTGCCGGACCCGAAAAAAGCGAACCGCTTTTTTACAAAATGCTGGAATCCACAAATATGCCCAGGTTTCAGCCGGCCATGACCACAAACCAATATGCAAGGCTGTGTACCGAGCATCGGGACCCCCCGGAAGAACAGTTCCCGGAAAAGCCCGGTGTGTGCCCTTTGCTTGAAAACGATGTCTGCAGCATTTACCCGGTCAGGCCCTTCGGGTGCAGGTCCATGGTCTCCTCGGAGCCTTGCCGCCGCACGGGAAGTGCGCACATGGACGACTTCACGCTTACTGTTAACACCATGTTTCTTCAGATAATTGAGCAATTGGACCGCCACGGTTTTTCCGGCAACCTGGTCGACGTACTGCTCAAGCTTCGTAATTCGGGGGACACCAGTAATTCGGGGGACACCATACTTAATTCATCCGAATTAAGTATGGTGTCCCCCGAATTACGCGAATTATTATTGCCCAACGAGCCGATAACCGCACTTATGATCCCTCAGGAACACTACAGGAAAATCCTTCCTCTTTTAAACACTCTGAACCACATCCTAAACGAGGCCCCCGCTTTCTCTGCCCCCTAAAAATACTTGCGAAATTTCCGTCTTTTTCGTAAATTATTCTGTCAACAAAAATATTTTAAACAGGAAATAAGCTTTTAACGCTTGAAAAACAGGCTTTTCGCAAGTGAATGAACTTTACCGCAACTGGTTTCTTGCCAGCCGGCCCTGGTCGTTTATTATGACCGCGATCTCCATCGGGGTGGGAGGAGCTGTTGCCGCAATTGACGGGACTTTTTACTGGGGATTTTTTCTGGCTACCTTGGCGGGCGGTGTTTTCCTGCATGCAGCAACCAACCTGATAAATGACTTTTATGATGTCCGGTACGGTTTGGACACCGTGGAGGCGGCTACGGCCCAATACCGGCCTCATCCCCTTGTAGAAGGAAAACTGCTGCCTGAAAACGTGCGCAGGGCTGCCTTCATCCTTTTTAGCGCAGGCGCCGCAATAGGGCTCTGGCTTGCCGCTGCAAGAGGCTTGCCCGTGCTGGTACTCGGCGTAATCGGAATATTCTCAAGCCTTGCCTACACCGCCCCCCCGGTCAGCTACAAGTACACAGCCCTCGGCGAGTTCTCCGTATTTCTCATGTGGGGCCCTCTTATGGTGGAAGGCGCCTATTACGTACAAAGACAGAGCTTTAGCGCAGACGCCCTGTGGATAAGTATCCCTTTCGGCGTAATAGTGGCCCTGGTACTGCTGGCAAACAACCTGCGCGACATTTCCCATGACAAAACCCGGCATATCCGCACTATAGCCATTGTCCTCGGAGCGCGGAAAGGTTTTTATCTCTATGCCGGCATGATTGTCATTGCTTATGCCAGCATCCTGCTGATGATAGGATTCGGGGTCCTGTCGTTCTTGTCCCTGGTTGTATTTCTGTCGCTTCCCATTGCTGTAAAAATTTTGCGGATTATGGTTGAAAAGATACCCGAGGATGCGGATGCCCGTACTGCGCAGCTTGATACGGCATTCGGCATTCTGCTGCTAATCTCCCTGATCGCAGAGGCAATGCTTTGAATCAATACCTGTTTTCCTGGAAACCCGTGGCAGCCACGGTAGCCCTGGCAGTTGTGCTGTGGTTTGCCACCTTTTATCTGCAGTGGGGAATTTTCTGGTTTAAAATTTCGGCTTCTTCTCTGGTGCTTGCAATTCTTTCCTTCATTCTGCAGCCGACCGTACATCTCCGCTTTTCTCTTGACTGGAAAAGCCTCGGTATAGGGCTTTTGTCGGCTGCGATCCTTTATCTTGTCTTCTGGGCGGGAAAGGCTGTCTCCACTGCGATTCTGCCTTTTGCACAAGACCAGATCACTGCCGTCTACGGCAAAGGGGAAGGGACCTCTTCCTGGACAATCATAATACTGCTGTTTTTCGTAACCGGGCCGTGCGAAGAAATCTACTGGAGAGGATACCTGCAGCGCCAGCTCATGGTTCGCTTCGGAGGAGTCGCGGGGTGGCTGCTTGCAACCGCGCTTTATGCAGGAGTACACATAAGTTCCGGCAATTTGATGCTCACGGCAGCCGCGGGCGTGGTGGGGGCTTTCTGGGGGGCGATGTACTGGCGGTTCAAGGACATCTCCCCGGTAATTATTTCACATGCCGTTTGGAGCACCTTTATATTCGCGGTTCTGCCTGTGCCGTAAAGCCCCTTCACCCCTTTGCACGTTTCATAATTTTTAAAGCCATCATGTATGCCGAAAACAGCAACGGTATAACTGCGACGGCGCTGCCGGCGAAAAACACGTCGCGTACGACATTGCCCTTTACAAACAGGGCGAAAAAGGGTGGTGAGAGGGTTTGGCCGAGGTAAAGCAGCAAGGTGAATATGGAGAGTACTCCTGCGCGCAGCTCGGTTGAAACCAGACCCGCGGCCGCAGAGGTAATAGTCGGCATAAGAACGCCATTTCCAAGACCCCACACGACCATAAATGCCAGCACCATAGGATAGCTGCCTGCAAATCCCGTCAAAAGATGGCTTGCCGCACAGCAGGTAAACCCCCACAAAACCCTGGTTTCTTCGCCAAACCTCCTGCTGATCCTGCCGGCCTGAGAGGCCACCAATCCTCCAACACCGGCTGCTACCGACATTGCCAGGCCTGAATGCAGGGTGGTCAGGCCGAACTGTTTCACTACGAGTATCGGCATGTAAACAACTATCCCGTAAAGAAGAAAAAAACCCATGAAGTTGGAAAAGAAGATCCAGATAGCACGGGTATTTGCCATAGCCTTAAGAGCCCGGACTATGTATCGCTTGGGCTTGGACGTGCTGGCGGGCTCCTTTAATTTGAATGCGGCAAAAATAGCCAGAAGTATGGAGATTGAATGTATGTAGAAAGGCAGGAACCAGGCAATTGTTGCCACAGCGCCCGAAATAAAGGGAACCGTGGCGTTTGTCAAACCTTGGGCAGTTACCCGGTAGCCCATGGCCTGGCTTCTTTCGGGCTCGTTATAGATATCTCCGATGGCGGCAACTACAGTATTCATCATGCCGCCGACACCGATACCCTGAAACACCCGCCACACGAGTACCAGCCAAAATGAGCGGGTAAAGGTGATCAAAAGCCCGGCGATCCCGAATATCATAACAGCCGGCACTATAACTTTTTTTCTGCCGAACCGGTCGGCCACGGGCCCGAGAAGCGGGGTCGCAGCCATGGCGGCAAATGTATATACACTTAACGCCCAGCCGATATTTTTGCTTGTGGCACCTTCCAGGTTCATCATTTCCGGAAGTATCGGGCCCACAAGGCTTCCGCCTGTTACGGCGAACATCACCACCGCGAGCAGGATCAACAGATTGGTATCTTTAAAAACCCGCATATTTTTAAAAACTGAGTTCCTCGAGACGGCTTTTGATAAAATACCAGTTGCTGCGCGGACCGCAGGTTACAATGGCGTACACGGTATCATCGTCAAGATTTTCAAGCTGCTGCATGATCACAATGCCCTTTTTTGTATGCAGGGTGGTAGATGCGGCGAGATCCATATCGGCCCTGGATGCCGCCTTACCTGCGCTGGTCATAAACCCGCTCATGGCAAGAGCCAATTTTCCCACATCCTGTGTACCGCTTTTCTGTTGGGTGGCAAGCACCCGCCCCATACCGGTAATCACTGCGATCAACCGACAGTCCCGGATATCTTTTACCTCCTCCGAGATGGTCATCAGCCACCCGGAAGCCTTCTGCCGGATTTCCAGGGAAGGCTCCGGCCCCGGGTAAGCGCTTTCCATTGCGGCTTCGACATCGTCGGCCACCTCCCGGAGTTCAATGACACCCTCTTCTAATTCAACGCCTTCTTGCCCGCTTTTTTCTTCCTGTTCTTCTCCGGTACTCCAAGTTGCCTCCGCAAAATCCATGAGCTTGGTCTTGACCCTGCGACGGGTCCTGCGTCGCGGCAGATCTGATAGCGAAAAGGAAATTCGGTTCCAGGATGCAATCTCCTTTGCCGCGTCCTGGACCGAGAGATTTCCGCAATGGGCGTCAATAAGTTCGCCCTCCTCAAAGTACAAAAAGCCAAGCCGCCTGTCAGCAGCCCGCACCTGCATGCGGCAGGTCTTTTGTTGAAGCTCGAGTAAGGGCAGCAGGCTGGCCATTGTCATACCCTGGGCGCTTGTCCCTTCATCGCGCAGATTCAGCCCCACGAAAATGGCTGAAACCAGAGATCCGATTTCAAACGGTTTTTCCAGATGATACAAAAACGACTGCTGGCTGATTCGCTTTTTAAACCAGGGCTTCCCCCGATCTGTCGTTACGATACACGGAGTGTTGGGATGCTTCTGGGACATATAGGCCAACAGTTCCAAAGCGTCCAGGCTCGGGGTTTCAATGTCTGTGGCCAGCACGGAAACCCGGTGATCTGACAGAATTGAGATCGCTTCCTCGCCGTCTTTTGCGGTAAGGACCTCAAATTGCCGGACCCCTTCCAGGCCCTTGCCGGTTTGATCCAAAAAATTCGGATCATCGTCTACAATAAGCACCTTGTCCATAAGCACCCCGGAACATATTTGTTGACAGCAAAAATGCCGGACAATTATAGTTGCCATACAGTAATAATTTGTTAATATCATACTAAACACCAATACTTCAATTGAAATTCCATGGAAGATAAAAAACCGGACAATTCGGAATATATTCGCATCTCCGGGATAGACAACCCGTTTGAGGCCCAGCTGCTCGGCTCGATACTCGAGGAGCGCGGCATCCCCCACCGAATACGTTCCCATCACGACACCGCCTATGACGGCCTGTTTCAGATGCAGAAAGGATGGGGGGAGATATACTCGCCGCAAGAGTACAAGAACGAAATTTTGGAAATTCTCGATCAGATCAGGGCGGCATAACCAGCTTTTCACGAAACCATCAACCGTAAAAGGGAGATTGAAAAAATGAACGGATACCGGGAAGCATTCGAACAGGCTCTTAAAATCGGAAGGCCTCCGAACGTGGCCGAACTTTTCCCAAATTCCCGTGCACTTATAGTAAGCAGCGGATTCATTGACAGGGCCATGCTTAAAAAAGGCAAGGCAATTGCCATGGCCGCCAACGGAAGAAATTATTTCGCCGTACGCGGTGCACTCATGGCCGCACAACAGGCAAATGCCGCAATAATCATAGAAATCGCAAAATCGGAAAGCAATTACTGCGCGGTCAATTACTGGAACATAGCCCGGCTGGTTGACGATCTTTGCAACGAGCTTCACATCACTGTACCCGTGGCCGTACACGCGGACCACTACGGTGTAAAAGGGCAGGCTGACGTGGAAAACGCAAAAAGCGAGATACCCAGCATGTTTGACGCGGGCATCACCTCCATTGCCATTGACGCATCACACCTGCCGGATGACGAAAACCTGCTTGCCAGCCTTGAACTTTGGCCGTATGTCCCGGCCTGGGCCGGAAAGGAAACCGAGGTCGGCGAAATCAAAGGAAAAACCGGACTTTCCACTCCTCAGGAAGCCCTTTTCCTAATTCAGGGCCTAAACGCCCATGATGTTTTCCCTGAATGGATCGCCCTGAACAACGGCACCACCCACGGCATAGAGGCCGGCTCCGAAGGCATCCAGGTGGAGTTGACCGCTGAAGTCCACGATGCACTTTCACCTTACAATGTCTCGGGAGCACAGCACGGAACATCCGGCAATAGTTCCGACCGTCTACGGCGGATCGCCAATGAAACCAGAACCACCAAGGCGAATGTGGCCACCGCCCTGCAAATGATTTCCTGGGGGCTTGAAGTAAACGACTACGGCAACGCCAGGCTTGATGAAAACGGTGATTTTGTAAAGGTCGAAAACGAGGGCGTAACCGAGGAAACATGGAAGGAAATGACCGCGTACGCCGAATCCAAAGGCTTGAAAAAAGGCGATTACAAAAAGCTCAATCTTGCCTTTGAAAACCGGCTGCTCTCACAGGCCAGGGAGGTGCGCGAACGTATGTCGGCCCGTGTCGCCGATTTTATTTACCACATGCTCACAGACGTATTTAATTGCAGGGACACCGCCCCTCTTGCAGTAGAAGAAATCCTTAATGCCGGCTCTTACGACCCCGGCCCGAAAGTCGGCAGAACAGAAGATCCCCGGCAATGGAGCCCTGAAAAAATCAGGGACAAAGCCGGAAAAATCAAGCGGGACCGGGGCGAATCAGGAAATTTTGAAGACTAATCCATGGAAAAAAAATTCTGCCCCTATTGCGGGCAAAGGGTGACTCAAAAAATCATTGAAGGCAGAAACCGGCGATTTTGTTCCTCCTGTAACCTGCCTTTGTATGAAAACCCGATTCCCGCAACCTGCGTTGTGCTCTTGGATGACAAAAACCGGGT
The DNA here is from genome assembly GCA_021737545.1 of Desulfobacteraceae bacterium. Lineage (GTDB taxonomy): Bacteria > Desulfobacterota > Desulfobacteria > Desulfobacterales > Desulfosalsimonadaceae > Desulfosalsimonas. The sequence goes on along the minus strand of JAIPDT010000089.1, from coordinate 2,333 downwards.
ACTGCTTGTAAAGCGCAATATCGAACCCAAAACCGGCTACTGGTGCCTTCCGGGAGGATTTATGGAAACACGCGAAACCCCTGAACAGGGCGCGCTCCGGGAACTAAAGGAAGAAACCGGCCTTTGCGGAAAAATCGACATGCTGCTCGGAGTTATGACCGGGTCGGGAAGAATCTATAACACCATCCTGATGATCGGTTTTTTGGTGCGCAACTTTTCCGGCACGCCCATGGCGGGCGACGACGCGGAGGAATTCGGCTGGTTTGACCCTGATCGGCTGCCTGAAATAGCTTTTGCCAGCCACAGCGCCTTTATCCGGATTTATTATGCTGCATATTCTGTTCCTCCCACTTGAGCTTAAGCTCCTGCAGCCTTGCGGCAAGCGCTTCGCGGGCGTCTTCCGGGACCACCCGGATGATGCCCGCTGCAACGGTATTCACGTGGGGAGCAAGCTTTGAATCCTCGATCATTGCCCTGGATGTCCCACGGGGCAAGAAAAAGGAGAGCAGAAAAAAAAGTAGGGATACGACAATTACCCCCTTTACCGCGCCAAAGACAGAGCCGAATGTGCGATCAACCACGCCGAGCAACATCAACTGCACCAGGGCGCGCACCAGCATCCCGGCCATAACCGATGCTGCAAATACTCCGCAGAAAAGCACCAGGAAGGCTGCAAAATAACGGTAATCTGTGTTGTCAACAAAGCCGGAAAACACGGGTGCAAGGGTATGGTGGAACATAAAAGCCGCGTAAAATCCACCCAGCACGCCTATAATCGCCGATGCCTCCTTGATTATGCCCCTGAAGGCGCCACGTATAACGCAGTAGCCCAGAATAACCACCACCACCATGTCGAACGGATTCAACAAATCACTCCCAAACTTTGATAGAATCATAAAAAATCTTTTCTGAGCGAAGAAAATGTCGCTTCAAAAACAGACCCCGACCCTGGACTTCCCTGGAAGTCAATTTTTAGATGGCAAAGTAAAAAGTTCAAGATCAAGGCGTGCAAATATCGAGGAATGCAGCGTACTTAATCGTACGTGAAATTCCGGAGATATGCAGCGCAACGCAGATATTGGACTTTTTACTTTGCCATCAACTTTGACAATTGCAAAATATAAGCATTGCATGGTATAAGTACTTTATGCATATGAAAAAAACAGGTTACAGGCAAGATTAAAAAACAGACTATGAATTATAAGGAAGCAACCAAAACAGAAATGACGTTTCCAGACCCCGAACTTGCCAGAACTCTGTTCGGGGTGCACAACGATCATCTACACCGGATTGAGGAGACCTCGGGGGCAAAGATCCATGCCAGAGGCAATTCCGTGACCATAGAGGGCGATACCGTATCAGCCGAGCTGGCCTCGGATATCTTAAACCAGCTCTACGGGCTTTTAAAGGAAGGCTACCCCGTCTATCCCAAGGACGTGGATTACGCGGCAAACGTGCTTTGCCGGGACAACAGCGTCAACTTAAAAGACATTTTTCTTGACACCGTATACATCACGTCCGGCAAGCGCACCATTGCGCCCAAGAGTCCCGTGCAGAAGGAATATATCGACGCCATCCGGAAATACGATATAGTCTTCGGCATCGGTCCCGCAGGAACGGGCAAGACATATCTCGCCATGGCCATGGCGGTTGCGGCTCTCAGCAAAAAACAGGTCAGCCGGATCATACTCACCCGGCCGGCCGTCGAGGCGGGCGAGGCCCTGGGCTTTCTGCCGGGAGATTTGGCGGAAAAGGTCAACCCGTACCTGCGTCCCCTCTATGATGCGCTCCACGACATGATGAGCTTTGAAAAAGCGGCCGGGCTTATTGAGCACGACGTTATCGAGGTCGCCCCCCTTGCTTTCATGCGGGGCCGCACGCTAAACGATTCCTTTATAATTCTTGACGAGGCGCAGAACTCAACTTCCGAGCAGATGAAGATGTTTTTGACCCGCATAGGGTATAATTCCAAGGCCGTGATCACCGGAGACATCACCCAGAGCGACCTCCCGCCGAACCGGACCTCCGGGCTGGCGGAGGCAAAAGACCTTCTCGCAGAGATTAAAGGGATCAAAGTTGTCTTTTTTACGGGGCAGGACGTGGTACGCCACAGGCTGGTGCAGAAAATAATAGACGCCTACGAACAAAAGGAAAAACAAGATTCCGAATGGAAGTCCTGATAACAAACCAGCAAGATCTATACCCGATCTCACCGGAGCGAATACGCGAAACCGCCCGGGAACTGCTCAAAGCCCTGGGCAAAACCGAAGCCGAACTCTCGCTGCTGATAGTGGACGACGAACAGATCGCGGAAATTAACAAAACCTATCTGG
>JAIPDT010000088.1 GCA_021737545.1 Desulfobacteraceae bacterium | reverse complement strand
CAGCTCGGCGGAGCGCTTATTCCGGCTTCAGCCGCGCCATTTAAGGCGGATATGAAAGACTATCTTGACTGGACTGTTCGCATGACCATGAATACCCCTGGCCTGACTGTCAAACTAAATACAGAGGCAACCGAGAAAAACATCCTGGATGAAAAACCCGATGCTCTCGTGGTTGCCGTGGGCGCTGAGCCGGTACCCCCTGAAATTCCGTGCGCTAATGATTCCGGTATTGTCTGGGCAGGCGACGTTCTGATGAACATGTCGGAATTGGGTGAGACTGTTTTGGTAACGGGTGCAGGTCTTACCGGATGTGAAACCGCCTTGCATCTTGCCGGACAGGGCAAAAAAGTCACACTCATTGATATGCTGCCCGCATCCCGGATCGCAGCAGAAGTACCCCTTATAAACATGATGGCGTTAAGGGGAATGCTGGCAAAGAAAAACGTAAACATTATCACAGAAGTAAAACTGGAATCGGTTGAAAATAAAGGAGCCGTGATCATTGACAAGAACTGGCAGAGAACCGAAATTCCATGTGATAATGTTGTCTTGTCAACCGGGGTTAAGCCTATGGCAGAAGCTGTGAGCAAATTGGATCATTTGGCGCCGGAGGTGTTTGTTATAGGAGACTGCGCATTTAAGCGTGGCAATTTATGCCGCGCCACCACCAGCGGTTTCAATGCGGCCATGGATATATAGTCCTTAAACAGTAAAATGCATCAAAAAAAGGAGGGGGGAAAATGAAAAAAAAAGCAACCTTTTTGTTCAGCGCTGTTTTTTGTCTCACGGTGATCATATCTGGATGGTCAGCCGCATTTGCGGCATCAGAAACCATTGAGCTCAGCCTGGCCCACACTATTCCGGCCGAGATACCTTACGGCGAACTGGTTCGCAAATGGGCCGACAAGGTAGAAAAAAGGACCGATAACCGGGTAGAAATCAACATATTCTGGGGAGAATCACTGCTTAAGGCCTCCGAGCTATATCGCGGTGTTCAAACCGGGCAGGCCGACATTGCCTATTACTGCCCCGGTATCGATTATGGCCTGATGCCCTTGAACATGTACACAACATTAGCTTTTATGGGTTATCCTTCCATGGAAGCCGGAACAGACATATATAATAGAATCTGGAATAAATTCCCGGAAATTCGCAATGAATTCAAAAAAGTGAAGGTATATGGCGCTGCAATGTCGCCCCCTGTACACCTCCATTTCACATCAGAGGAAGTCAGGGTGCCCGCAGATCTTAAAGGGATGAAAATGATATCAGTGGGAGGGACAATGTCAGACGAGATGGCCCTTATGGGGGCCGCTCCAATGGACGTCAAGGTAGGCGACTTGTATATGTCTCTGGAAAGGGGACTGGCCGACGGGCTTTCCATTCACTTTCCGGTTGTTCATGGTTTCGGCATACTGGAACTGCTTGAGTATCATACCGTATTTCCGGGAGGCAGCAATATCATGAGTGTGGATATGTTTCTTTTCAACCAAAAGACCTGGGATAGCCTGCCGGATGACATTAAAGATGTATTTCTTGAATTGGAATCCTGGTACAGCCGGGAAGTCATGAAAATGAATCACGGCTACATCAACATGATAAAGGGCAAGGCCAAAGAAATGGGGCATCAGTTTTATGAACCCACTGCAGAAGAAATGGAACACTGGAAAAAAGCGGTCAAACCGAGCCATGAAAAATGGATTGAAAATACAGAAGAAAAGGGGTTGCCCGCCGAGGCTGTTTACAATGAAGTCAAACGACTTATCAAAGAAAAGAAGGAATAAAATCCATGAAGGCCGAGCATCTGTTTGCAGATCGCGAAAAACGGGTTAATGATGCACTTGCCCTCAAAAAACCTGACAGAGTGCCTGTGATAGCCCCTTTTGAAACCTTTGCATTCAAGCATGCAGGCCTTTCCCAGGCCGAGGCATTAAACGACGCCCAGCAATACCTTGAGGCAAACTTCAAAGTTCACAATGATTTTCAGCCTGATATGGCTGTCTGCACGCCCTTTTTCGGCTCTGTTCTCAAGACCCTCGGATTCAGACTGATGCGCTGGGCGGGGTATGGATTGGACGGCAACAGGGCGCTGCAATATGTTGAATCTGAAAACATGAAGGCTGAAGAATATGACGAATTCATAGAGGATCCCGCGGACTTTATTGTCAGAAAATTCTGGCCAAGGGCGTTTAGCGGATTAAATGTTTTCGGACAGCTATCTCCCTTAAATTCTGTTACGGATCATTTTTCAGCACAGTTTTCGTTTATGCCCTTTGGAACCGAAGAAGGCAGGGAAGCCCTGGAGACATTGAAAAATGCAGGTCTGGAAGCCCAAAAAGCGTTCGGATTTCTTATGGAGCACGTTGGAAAGCTGCACGCCGCAGGTTTTCCAATGGCGTTTATGGGGGCCACCCTGGCCCCCTTTGACTATATAGGAGATTTCCTGCGGGGGCGCAAAGGCGTGATGCTCGATATGTTCCGAAATCCCGACAAACTGATCAAGGCATGTGAAAAGGCGCTTCCCCTGGTTATACGACAGGGGGTGGATTCGGCCAAAACATCAGGCAATCCGCGGGTTTTTATTGCCCTGCATGGAGGCCATGAGGCTTTCATGTCCCTGGAACAGTTCCAAAGGTTCTACTGGCCTACTCTCAAGGAGCTGCTAACCGTTCTGGCCAATGAGAATTTAAATCCGATCGTACTGGTAGAAGGAAAATATACATCGCGCCTTGAAACCATAAAAGAGATCCCCGGTGGCAGGGTGTGCTATTGGTTCGAATCAGTTGATATGGCAAGGGCCAAAGAAGAGTTCAACGGCAGGGCCTGCATAATGGGAAATGTCCCGCTGCAGGTCCTTGCAACCGGCTCGCCGGATGATGTGAAACGGTACTGTGCAAAACTCTTGGATATGTTCGCAGAAGACGGCGGCTTTATTCTGTCATCAGGGGGCTCTATGGACGATGCCAAAGCTGACAATATCAGTGCAATGATCGAATCCGCAAAGAAGCATTAAAAAAGGAAAACCTATGAAACTCATTGAGGCTGTCAGCAGAAGCCTGGCAATCGCCGCAAGCCTTGTGCTTGGTGCACTGATGCTTCTGACAGTGGCGGATGTAACTCTTCGCTGGCTTTTAAATCATCCCATCATTGGAACGACTGAAATTACGGAAAGCATGATGGCCTGCATTGCTTTTTTCGCCCTGGCATGGTGCGCAGCCGAAAAAAGCCACCTGAAAGTCGACATGTTAATCGATAGGTTTTCTCCCAGGATACAGGGAGTCATGGACAGCGTGACAACTCTTGCCGGCCTGTGCTTTGTTGCATTAATCGGGTGGCGAAGTCTTTTGGAGGGAATAGCTGTTTGGCAGTTAAAACAGACCAGTTCACTGATTAAGATCCCGATTTATCCCTTCTATTACGTTATTGCCGCAGGCTGTACTATGTTGTGTCTGGTTATGGCCTCCCAATTAGTTGAACACCTGATCAAGGCGGTGCGCAAATGAGCCCTGAAATAACCGGAATAATAGGTTTAAGTGCCCTGGTGGTGCTTCTGGCTATCCGCATGTGGATCGGCCTGGCAATGGCTATGGTGGGTTTTTTCGGCATTATTCTGCTCAAAAACATCGATGTCGCCTTTAGCGTGCTTGGAACAGTGCCTTATAAATATATAGCCTTTTATCCAATGTCTGCCATACCCTTGTTTATTTTTATGGCAATGGTGATATCAAATACCGGAATAGCTGCCAGCCTGTTTAATACTGCCTATAAATGGATCGGGCAGCTTCGCGGAGGTCTTGCAATGGCAAGCGTGCTTGCCAGCGGCGGCCTGGCAGCTATAATGGGCGACAGTGTGGCTGAAGTGGTTACCATGAGCAAGGTGGCGGTGCCTGAGATGAAAAAGCATCATTATAACACCCGATTGGCTACAGGATGTGTTGCAGCCGGCGGCACCCTGGGAATTTTGATTCCGCCCAGCCTGGGGCTGATCCTTTACGGAATCCTGACAGGAGAATCAATCGGCGTGCTTTTCATAGCCGGAATCCTGCCCGGCATCTTGCTGACTTTTTTGTTTATTGTCACCATCTGGATCATTACCGCCTTCGACCCTGATGCAGCCCCTGCAGGCCCCAAAACCAGCTTTAAGGAAAAAATAATTTCCCTTAGAGGCACCTGGCATATGGTCCTGTTATTCATACTCATTATCGGCGGAATTTACGGAGGTATATTTACTCCCACGGAAGCAGGAGGAGTTGGGGCTTTCGGGGCTATTATACTCAGTATAGTCAGCAGAAAACTAAACCCGCGAATACTGCTTGATTCATTAATGGAAGCTACCAAGATTACAGCAATGATAATGCTGCTGGTTATGGGCGCCTTTATATTGATGAAATTTCTGGCCATGAGCAAACTGCCCTTTATGCTGGCAGAAACCATCAGCGGTCTTGCCCTTCCGCGCTACGTTGTTTTTGCCGGCATTATCCTGCTCTATGTTTTTTTGGGCATGTTCCTGGATATTTTCGCGGCCATCGTGCTGACCATCCCGGTAATATTCCCATTGGTTACACAGATGGGTTTTGATCCCATTTGGTTTGGTATTGTCATGGTCCTGGTCATGGAAATGGGTTTGATTACACCCCCGATAGGATTGAATGTATTTGCATTATCCGGGGTTACAGGGGTGCCTTTGGATATCGTTTTTCGCGGAGTAATTCCGTTTTTCCTGTCTATGATTTTATGCATTTTGCTTTTAATCCTTTTTCCGCAGCTTGCTCTGTTTATCCCGGCTCATATGTGATTAAAAACCATGCGTCAAAGCCAGACTGGCTGAATCTTTAAAAGCAGTCTGCCCCGTCGCGGTGGAATAGAGAGCTTCTTGCGGAACCATCAATCTTAAAAGGAGCAGAAATGTCTGAAAACGAGGAACAAGCATCTGCTTTTCAACCTTCACCCGAGTACCTTGCCAGGGCAAAACGAATGGATGACGCCATGCATCTGCGCAGGCCCGATCGTGTTCCGGTCGCGCCTTTAAGTCTTCATTTCCATCCCACAAAAGTCAGGGGTATTTCGAACAAAGAGGCTATGTACAACCAAAGCAAATGGTTTCAGGCCTTAAAGGAAGAGACTCTTAAGTACGATTGGGATGCCGCGCCTCCGCCCGGACCTGTAATGCCGGCAAAGCCGCTGGAAATACTCGGCATTAAACAGGTAGAATGGCCGGGAGGCGGCCTTAATCAGGACCAGCCCTTCCAATGGGTTGAAAACGAGTACATGAAGCAGGACGAATACGATGAGTTCTTCCAGGACCCAAATACCTTTGCGGTAAAAAAGCTGTGGCCCCGGGTCTCCTCTACCCTGGCACCTTTAAGCGACATGATGCAGATGCCTCCACCGCCGCTTTTTGCCCTCTCAAATGCCTATACGCTTCCTCCGTTCCTGGGGGGTATGATCGGCCAGTCACCATTAAGAGACATTATGAAAAAGGCTCTTGAGCTTGCCGATGAAATTGAAAAAAACACCGAGACCGCTATAGCTTACGTCATGGAAATGATGAATCTGGGCTATCCTATAGAATCCATAGCTGCGACATTTCCGCCATTTGACTGGGTATCCGATTCCCTGAGAGGCCTTAGAGGAAGCTCCATGGATATGTTAAAGGTCCCGGAAAAACTTATTTCAATGATCGATATGATCACCCCTGTGACAATTGAAGGCGCCGTAAACTGGGCGCAGCAGTCTCAGAACAAGGGCGTTGCAATCTTCATGCACCGGGGAGCCGCCGGGTTCATGTCCAATAAACAGTATGAAAAATTCTACTGGCCTTCGTTTAAGGCTCTCCTGCTGGGGCTGGTGGATGCAGGATTAACCCCGATCGCTTTGTTCGAGGGAGATTACACTCCAAGACTGGAATTTCTGCAGGAGCTTCCGCCCGGCAAGATAGTCGCCCACTTCGACCGCGTCGACCGGAAGAAAGCCAAAAAGCTGATCGGAGATGTTATGTGCTTCTGGGGCAATATTCCCTCATCACTTATGATCACAGGAACGCCACAACAGGTTAAAGATGACGTAAAGGAGCTGATCGAGACCTTCGGCGATAACGGAGGACTTATAATTGACAGCATAAACGGATTCCCTGACGAGTCAAAGCCGGAAAACATTATGGCGGTTACAGAGGCTGTGCGTGAATTCGGTGTATACTGATAATCCGTGTATTGACCGCGCTAAAAGATAGGTGAGCTAAAACCGACAGGGGGTGCCGTAAAAGCACAGGCATCCCCCTGTACAGATTACTCTTCAGGTTCCGGAGGCAGGGGAACCTCTGCGCCCCAGTTTCTTGAGGGATCATAGGGGCAGTGGAAGGAAGTCGGTTCATCGCTCTGGATAGCAGCCGATTCATCCGGCCCTTTAATTGTGCTGCCCTGAATAACAGGCTCATTGACCCATCCTTTGTCAAACGAACTGCGGAACATGAGATAGCCTCTGAAATCCAGGAATTTCCATTTGCCGTCTTCTTTTACAAAAACATGGTTGTATTTGATAACCTGCCAAATCGCCTTTGTACCTTTTTCCGGATCATGGAAAGTATTCGGCCCCCAGGTATACCACATACCCCTGGCTGTATTTCCGTCTTTGGCGATCTCGATTACGGGGGTGGTCAACTCATGGAGCGCAAGATTGCCCTCATAATTATAAAGTTTGCCCAGCATATCGCGGAAAACCCTTCGAACTCCTTCTATGCCGTGAAAAACTCCGCTTTCAACAATTTCAGCTTTAACACCCGGCGTTTTCTTAGCAAACATCTCATCAATGATTTTATCCCAATAATGCCCAAGCACCAGATGATTATACCGGCCATGCAGGTTTGCAATTTCAACCCAGTCTCTTGCAAACCGAGCGTCTCTTTCGGCTTTATCAAGCCGCCTTAAGATTTCTTCCATTTGCTGATCATTACTCATACTTCCCCCTTTATAAAACCCGGTCACACTTTCTTTTTATGTGACATCAAGGATCACTGGCTTAAGAATGAACGGCCATTGCATCCACATGTTAGGATTTCGATTTCGATTTTTCCAACAGCGATCTTTATAATTTTGATTCAGGCCTGGAATGTTGCAAGTAGGATTTATACTTTTCTATGAGCTTCGGAATTTCATCCATACGAGGATCAGGGTTCAAAGAAAAATTCTTTAAATCCTCGGCATGTTGAAACTTGCCTGACAGCAAAATGTGCGAATGTGCTCTGTCCTCTTCTGTAACCTCCAGACTGTAAGCGCCGCCTTCTGTTTTCAAAGTGCCTTTTACGCCGCATACTGCGCAAAGAGCCTTGTCAGAAGTTTTACCAAGCTCAAGAACACTTGAATTGCAGACAGGGCAGACCCCCTGCGGACCTATGTATTCTGCATTTTCGACCGAACCCTTAAGAGTCTCTCCTACATGGCGGCCCGATCGGCGGGCGCGCTGAAGCATCTCATCCTTTAGAGCCACACTTGCCGGAAGGGCAACCCAGTTGAAAAGCTGCTGATCTACAACGGTCATGTTCATTGGAAGCGCAAATATCTGAAGCATTGGCAGCGCAAGGGTGGTCCAGTCACTTCCGCCCACGGCAAAAAGAGAGACAAGACGGGTCTTAAACGAACGCTCATCAGGCCCTTCGCCCTTGGTAATCCCCTTTTCCTCACGGATCTTTTTGGCGATCATCCTGAAGGCCATGTCATGAGAGGGTCCCATCCTGTCATTTAGCGTTTTTAAATACCCTGGCGGGGCCTTTTCGTAAGTAGGGGCTCCAAGTATAAGACCGTCGCACTCAAGGATTTTCTCGTCTATGAATTTAAAATCATCGTCCTTTATAACGCACTCGCCCGCCCCGCCTTTTTCAAACAAGTTGATAACACAGGCGTTGCATCCGGTGCAGGGTTTGATATTAAGATCCATCAGCCGGACGATTTCCACCTCCGCTCCGGCTTCCTCGGCACCCATAAGCGCCTCTTTAACGAGTATCTCGGTATTGCTCATCTTCCTGCCGCAGGTAATTCCAAGAACTTTCATCTTTATTCCTTTCACATATGAACAGCATAAATATGATCAAAATTATATGGACTCATTCTATTGCGGCTATTGCATCCATCTCGATCAATTGCCCCTGCTCAGAACCAGCCAGGCTTGCAACACCTACAAGAGTATCCGCCGGATTGTCGAATGGCATCAGGCATTCCATATAAGCTTCTGTATCAAAAAACTCCCTCATTGCATTGCTTACAATATATCATGATAACTCTTTTATAAATTCGGATGGTATAGCTGATTCAAATAATCGATTTAAATTTCACGGCCGGTCTTTGCACCGTCATGGACGGCGTCAAAAATAAGACCCGGTGTCTTTGTATCCCCGATCGGATAAATCTCTTTGGCCTTGCCTTCCATGCGTTTTTGCAATTCTATATAAGGCTCAAGCGGCTGAGCGGTGATTATAGTGTTTGCTTTAAGGGTTCTTTTATTCCCCTCCTTGGTTGTTATGGTCAGCCCCTGTTTGTTTATCTCCTCATATTTCACTTCGGGCAGAATTTCCACCCCGTTATCCTTGAGCCAGTAGAACAAATACGGTTTCAGGAAAACCTCGATCAATCCTTCCCCCATTTCCTCTTCAGTTCCTGTATCGGTAATGGCGAGCTCTCTGCCGCGGTGCAGCAGAAATTCCGCAGTCTCACAACCGTGCAGCCGCCCGCCCATAATTACAACTTTTTTACCAATGCCGGGCAGCCAGATGGAGGAAAGTTTTCTTAGAGTACCCGGATCCGTAAATCTCAGGAAGAATTTAAGCCTTTTGTGCAAAACCTTGCTGGTCAGGACATTACGGCTTTTGATTCCCGGAACATCCGGTATCCTGTGTGCTCCTCCGCTTGCCAGTACAAGCACATCCGGCTTAACGGAATCCACCGTTGCCGGAGTAACTTCAGTGCCGGTATGTATTTCAACACCTGCCTTTTTCATTTGCAGAGATTGCCAACGTGCAAAGATCATCAAGTCTTCACGTTCCGTCCCTTTTACCATTTGCGCGAGAGGAAGCGATCCGCCCGTTTTTTTCTCTTTTTCATAAAGTACGACATTATGACCGCGCAAAGCAGCTACCCTGGCAGCTTCCATGCCTGATGGCCCGCCCCCGATGACCATCACTTTTTTCCTGGTCTCTGCCGGTGTTATTTCAAATTCTTTTTCTTTACCGAGTGATGGATTGACACGGCATTGTACCGGCTTAAAATGTTCTCCCAAATTATAACAGGTCATGCATGAAGTACAAGGCCGTATATCTTCCTGCCTGCCTTCCAGCACTTTGCGGGGGGCCGACGGATCGGCAAGAAGCCTTCTGTTCATGCTTATGATATCCACTTTGCCGTCTCGTATTGCCTTTTCCCCGTTTTCCCAATCCATTTTGCCGCAGACAATAACCGGGACTGAAACAGACTTTTTAATGGCCTCTGCCATAAGCTGGTTAGCCCCTTTTCCGTACTCCTTGGAATAGACATGTTCGTCAACCTGGGAGGACTTGTACGGATAAAAGAACATGTCCGGAAAATGCGTGCTGCTCCTTCTTTCCCAGTTGTCGGCCCAGGTATAATATTCCGCCCTTACCTCTATGGCATCAGCACCGGCCTGTTCGAATATTTTGGCAAACTGCGAGCTCTCCTCCACGTTAATGCCATCTTTAAGCCCTACCTCCATGCCGTTTATGAGCGCTATAATCGGCCAATCTTCTCCATTTCGTCTTTTTATCTCCTTGATTATATCTACAACGATTCTTGTCCGGTTCTCCATGTTCTGGCAACCATATTCATCCTCTCTTTTATTCCATGCCCTCGACAAAAAACAATCAAGAAGATGATTGCATGCAGCATTTAACTCAGTACCCTGTAGCCCGGCTTTTTTCATCCTCTCAGCAGCACTTGCGAACCTGTCAACAATATCGTGGATTTGAGGGATGGTAATCTCATGGGGAACCTCAAATTCAGGTCTTGGAGATTCTTCCAGTGGAATTGTTGTAGGCGCTACTCCGGGAGGCGCTTTGGCAAACAACGGGCTCATCGGCCCCAGATGAAACAATTGGTGGAATGCCAGGCAGTCATGTTTCTTTATGGCATCAGCCCATTTTTTCCAACCCGGTATATATTCATCACTTAGTGCCCGAAATCCCGGCATGGGACCTTCCTGAAGGGGCGCAACAGCGGATACTGCAAGAGCCAGGCCTCCTTTTGCGAGCGCTTCAAAAAAGCTGATGTAACAATCTTCCATGAAACCGCCCGTCTCGGGATTATCCCAGAAAAATCCTGTACCGTTTTTCATCATCCGGTTTTTAAGGCGTGCTTTTCCTATGTAAATGGGTTCTCCTAATTTTTCAAACTTACTGTCTGTTTTAGCCATATTAATCTCCTGATTATTGAAAATATATGCACATTTATAACAACATCATCCAATGCATTTCTTGTCGGTTAAAAACAAAAAATCTTCGAACGTATTTACGGCTTTATCAATATTTTCACCTGATCCTCGGCCGCAGCCAAACGTTTAAAACCTTTTTCTTCAACATCTTCAAGATTTATTGTATCCGTAACCATACCTTCTGTATCAAGTTTTCCGTTTTCCATTAACCCGAGAATCATCTTGATTTCATCTTCGGTATAAACAAAAGAAGTAAGCAAATCCACTTCTCGTGGACACAAGTGAGCCGAAGCCAAAGGTATTTGCTCCGGACTTGTTCCCATAATAACGGTCTGCCCCCCGCTTTTGGTAACATTGGCCGCCGAGGAAATGGCATCCGGATAGCCCGCGCATTCGTAAGCCACCTCAGCGCCTATGCCGTCATATAATTCAACAACTTTACCCGCGAGTCCATCGCCTTCTTCTTTCGGGTCCAAGGCCAAATCGGCGCCGAACCGAACTGCCAGCTCCCGTTTTTTGGAGATGGGATCAACCACTGTAATATGCCTGGCCCCGCCCATTTTTAGAAATAAGACCGCAGATAAACCGATTGCACCGGCTCCCAGGACAACTGCTTTATCGCCGACCCTGAAATTTGACCGGCGAATCCCGTGAAAAGGTACCCCGAGAATATCAAACAACACAGCTTCTTCTAAAGACACATTATCCG
>JAIPDT010000087.1 GCA_021737545.1 Desulfobacteraceae bacterium | reverse complement strand
ACCTTCAGGTCCATCACGGTCAATAACAAGGAAATTGAGTTCAGCGGCGGGTTTACAGACCTGCACACCCTGAGCTATCAGGATGTGCTAAATGGCGGCGGATTTCATGCAAGCAAGGCCAGGCCCAGCATAGAAACCGTTTACACCATCAGAAACGCAACCCCGCAAGGCCTGACAGGCGATTACCATCCATTTTTAAAAGAAAAAAGTTAAAATCATGGATTATTTTGTCCACGAATCAAGCTATGTGGATGACGGCGTAGTAATCGGCACCAACACCCGGATCTGGCATTTCTGCCACATAATGTCAGGCAGCAGCATCGGAGAAAAATGCAACATCGGCCAGAACGTTGTCATTGGCCCTGATGTCTCCATAGGTGCCGACTGCAAAATTCAAAACAACGTATCCGTATACAAGGGCGTAACCCTGGAAGACGGCGTGTTTTGCGGGCCCTCCATGGTTTTTACCAACATCTACAACCCCCGCGCCGAAATCCGCAAAATGGACCAAGTGCGGCCCACCCTGGTCAAACACGGCGCCAGCCTCGGAGCCAACTGCACCATCGTATGCGGCATCACCATCGGCCGCTACGCCTTTATCGGCGCCGGCGCCCTGGTCAACAAAAACGTGCCCGACCATGCCCTTATGGTGGGCAATCCAGCCACCCGCATCGGCTGGGCCTGCCACTGTGGCGAACGTCTGAACGCCAATCTGGAATGCCAGGCCTGCGGCAGGAAGTATAAACAGAAAGATCATGGCCTGGCTGCAAGTGATTAATGGGCGAGACTTTTTCAGGATTGACTTCTATTTGAGGGTGATGATACTTATGGCAAAACGAAAACGACAATAAGGAAAGCCTGATCCCATCCCATGAACCTTACAGACAAAAAAATTCTTGTTACCGGCGCTGACGGATTTATCGGCTCCCATCTCACAGAAACCTTGCTGGACATGGGCTGCCGTGTCCGGGCTCTGAGCCTGTACAACTCCTTTAACGACTGGGGCTGGCTGGAAGTCATCAAGGGCAGGGACAACCTCGACGTAGTGTGCGGGGATGTCCGGGATCCTCATTTTTGCAAAGAGATCACCAAAGAGATCGAGGTGATCTTTCATCTGGCGGCCCTGATTGCCATCCCTTATTCTTATATCGCGCCGGATTCCTATGTGGACACCAACATCAAAGGCACCCTAAATATCTGCCAGGCTGCCAGGGAAAACGGGTGCGGCCGCGTAATCCACACCTCCACTTCTGAAGTGTATGGCACGGCCCAATATGTGCCGATTGACGAAAAGCACCCGTTGCAGCCACAGTCGCCTTATTCGGCAAGCAAGATCGGGGCGGATTCCATGGCAATGAGTTTCCATAGCGCCTTTGGACTGCCGGTTACCATCGCAAGGCCTTTTAACACATACGGGCCCCGCCAGAGTGCACGCGCGGTAATACCCACGATTATCACCCAGATTTCAGCGGGAAAGAAAAGCATTAAACTCGGCGATGTCACCCCCACGCGGGACTTTAACTACGTCATTGATACCTGCCGTGGATTGACTGCCCTGGCTGAATCTGACCAGGCCGTGGGCGAAACCGTAAACATCGGCTCCAACTATGAAGTTTCCGTTGGCGACACCTTGAACCTCATCCGCGAACTCATGGATGCCGATGTTGAATTTGTAATGGATAATCAGCGGATCCGGCCTGCAAACTCCGAGGTGTTTCGCCTCTGGTGCGATAACACCAAAATAAATAATCTGACAGGGTTTATACCCGAATACACGCTCCGCCAAGGGCTTCAGCACACCATTGATTGGTTTACAAAGCCTGAAAACCTGAGACGCTACAAAACAGACATCTATAATGTTTAGTGAACTTATTGCATTCATCCGCAGGGTTTACGGTGATCCTGCGGGCGCCATACCGCTCCATGCACCGACCTTCAAAGACCTGGAGCGCCGGTATGTCCTGGATACAATTGATTCAACTTTTGTTTCCAGTGTGGGCGAATATGTCAATCGCTTTGAACAAGATCTGGCCCGATACACCGGTGCCGTAAGGGCAGTGGCCACTGTCAACGGCACCACCGCCTTGCTGGCAGCACTGCGCCTGGTAGGCGTCGGATTCCAGGAAGAGGTCATCACCCAGCCGCTGACCTTTGTGGCCACAGCCAATGCAATTTCGCACTTGGGAGCAAAGCCGATATTCGTGGACGTGGACCGGGATACCATGGGATTGAGCCCGCAGGCCTTGGATGCGTTCTTGACAGAAAGCGCCGAAAAAAGGGCGGACGGATTTTCCTACAACAAGAAAACCGGAAACCGTTTTGCGGCTGTGGTGCCCATGCACACCTTTGGACACCCGTGCAGGATTGAAGACATCGTGGAAATCGCTTCCAAATGGAACCTGCCGGTGGTCGAAGACGCGGCCGAGGCGCTTGGCTCCTGGGCCGGCGAGAAGCACTGCGGCACCATCACCGATATCGGCATATTGAGCTTTAACGGAAACAAAGTGATCACCAGCGGAGGGGGCGGAGCGATTCTCACCAATAACCAAACCTTGGGAGAACGGGCCAAGCACCTGACCACAACGGCCCGGGTCGAGAACTCCCGGGAATTTGACCATGACGAAATCGGCTACAATTTCCGCATGCCGAACCTGAACGCGGCCCTGGCATGTGCACAGCTTGAAAGGCTGGACGAACTCCTTGCGGAAAAACGTAAACTGGCTCTTTCATACAAAAAATTTTTTGACCAAATAACATGGGCCGATTTCGCGGAAGAACCAGAGGGAACCCGCAGTAATTACTGGCTTTGTGCTGTCTCTTTTAAGAATCCGGCAAACCGTGAAAAATTGCTTGAAGCGCTCAATGCTGCACATATCCAGGCACGGCCGGTGTGGAAGTTGATGACCGAACTGCCTATGTATGCTAATTGTCAAAAAGGTCCGCTCAATAATGCAGAGTGGCTAAGCAAGCGGGTGGTCAACCTGCCAAGCGGAGTGCAATGCGTTGCCTAAATCCGAGATCATCCTTATCGGCGCAGGAGGTCATTGCCGGGCCTGTGTTGAGGGCACAGAAAAGAAAAAGATCATTTGCTGATGGCTTATTTATTCTGGAGAGTCAAATGAGCGATAAATTTTCAGGCCAAGAAAACATAACAAGGAAAACGCAAAGCGTTTTCGCGTCCGCATCGGCAACGAACCTGAAAAGGCCCTTTAAAATAGCAATTTTCGGCGCTTCTGGTTTTTCACGGGAAGCGGCCGACATTGTTCTCATGGATCAGATAAAGGAGCTTGTCTTTGTCGACAAGGAGGCCATGGGCAAAACATATAAGGGTTACCAACTGTTATCCGAAGAAAATGTATCCACCCTCAATCAACAGGGGTTTTTTTTCGTTATCGGCCTGGGAGACAATTCAGCGAGAAAAAAAATATACAATAAATTTAAGGATTTAAAATATCCAAACGTAATACACCCGAGTTCTAGTGCCGGGAAGTTTCAACTGGAAAGGATTAAATCAAAACAAGGAAACGTTATTACTGCCGGAGTTCGCTTAACAAATAACATCGAAATTGGAAATTTCGGCATTTATAATTTAAATGCAACAATAGGTCATGATTGCATAATAGAAGACTTTGTAAACATCGCCCCCGGAGCAAATATTTCAGGCAATGTCAAATTGTGCGAATGTGTTTATGTCGGTACAAATTCAGCAGTTTTACAAGGCAAATCAGACAAAAAAAAAATGATACTTGGAGAAAAAAGTACGATTGGAGCAGGAGCACTGGTATCTACAGATGTGAATGCCCATGATACCGTCGTTGGTGTCCCAGCAAAATCCATCAAAAAAAGGTGATTTTTCGGGACTAATGACCATACAATTTAAAAACAATGCCCGGCGACCAACCATAAGCCTTTTATTGCTAAAAGCATATACGTAGAGTGTAGGGGCAAAAAAAGAATTCAAAATCAAGATATGATTGTTGGAGTTGTTACTGCGATTTACCCGGCTGTCCTGACTTATTTGAAAGACTTTGCAGAAAGCCTTGAAAATCAGACCGATCCGGAGTTTGAGCTGTGGATCGGGCTCGATGGACTGGATGAAAAGGACATTAAAGAAGCAGCCGGAAGAAAGCTTGCAGCCCACTTTGTCGACGCACCGAAAAACACAACCCCGGCTGTGGTCCGCAACACGGTCCTGCAGCAGGCTTTGCAGAACTGCGAAGCCGCCGTTCTGGTTGACGCGGATGATATTCTCATGGAATCCAGGGTGGCTGCGGCCAAAGCATCTGCGGGCGGATACGATCTGACTGCCACAGCCATGCGCTTTATCGATGCCGCGAGAAATCCCGTTGAAGGAGTCTTTGATCCGGACCGGGGGGACCCGTGCCTTGCACGTAACAACGTGTACGGCTTTTCAAACACCACATGGCGTGCGGAAATACTGATGCGGTGCCTGCCCGTGCCGGCCGAATGCGTGCTTATGGACTGGTTCGCGGCGACCCTGGCCTATTACAAGGGCGCATCCATCGGACACGACCCGAAGCCCCGCATGTATTACCGCCAGCATGCGGACAACATCGCGTCCATTCTTCCGCCGTTTACCAAGAGTCAGATTGCAAGAGCCGCTCAACTTGTGCTCGGTCATTACGATTTGATGCTGCAGACCCTTTCGGCACAGGAATTTGTGCAACTCGGGGAACTGTCCGCAGCCAGAGCGCAAACCGCCGTGTTTGCCGATGCAATTGCTGACCCCGCCCTGCTGGAGGAATATGTGGATGCGTTAAACGCCCTGCCGGCACGGCACGTGTGGTGGTCCTGCGTTGCGCATCCGGACTTGGAGGATATATGGAAAAAATAGAACTCGGCGGAAAGTTTGTTGGACCGGGGGAACCACCCTATATCATTGCGGAGATCGGCGCCAACCACAACGGCGACATGGATCTGGCCAGGCAGATGATCGATGCGGCAAAAGACTGCGGCTGCCATGCGGTCAAGTTTCAGTCCTGGACCCCGGAGTCCCTGATTGCCAGGGAGGAATACGACAGAAACCAGGTTTTTACGGACTCGCCCAAAAAACACTTCGGATCGCTCCGGGAAATGGTGGAGACCTATTACCTCCGGGAAGATCAGCACCGGGAACTGAAACAATACTGTGACAAAAAGGGGATCGACTTCTGCTCAACGCCTTTTTCCCCCGAGGAAGTGGATCTGCTTGCAGAACTCGACGTGCCCTTTATCAAGGTCGCCTCCATGGATATCAACAACCCGGATCTGCTCAAATACGTTGCAGACCGGCAGAAGCCGGTGCTGCTCTCCACCGGCATGGCCACCCTGGCGGAGATCGAAAAAGCCGTCCAGGTCATCGAAGCTCAGGGAAACCACTGTATTATACTGCTTCACTGCATTGCCATCTATCCACCGGCTCACGAAGATATTCACCTCCACAATATTCCCATGCTGGCACAAGCCTTCGGCTACCCGGCCGGGTTTTCCGACCACAGCATCGGGGTTTCCATTCCGCTGGCCGCCGCGGCATTAGGCGCGTGCGTGATCGAAAAGCACTTCACCCTGGACAAGGACATGCCCGGATGGGACCACGATATCTCAGCAGACCCCGAAGAGATGAAAACCATCGTGGAAGAAGCCGAAAAGGTGTGCACCGCCCTGGGCGGCTACCGAAGGACCGTTTCCGCCGCTGAAATGGAAAAGCGCAAGAAATTCCGCAGAAGCATCGTGCTTACCCGAAATCTGAGCGCCGGACACGTCCTGCAAAACGAAGACATTACGTTCAAGCGCCCGGGCATGAGCATCTCCCCGGATGAAAAAGCATACGTACTGGGACGCAGACTCGCCCGGGACCTTGCCGAAGACGACGTACTGAGATGGGAGGACCTGACATAGGCATGGGAAAAAAGATCATCGCCGTTGTTCCGGCGCGCTCCGGCTCAAAGGGGCTGCCGAACAAAAACCTGATGAAACTCAAGGGGAAATCCCTTGTGCAGCGGGCTGTAGAGGCAGGCCTGGGCTCCCGTCATATAGAAAAGGTGCTGATATCCACGGACGATCCGCAAATCGCGGAGGAAGCAGTTGAAAAAGGGGCCTGGTGTCCTTTTCTGCGCCCGAAAGAACTGGCGGCAGACGACTCTCCGGCTGTGGAAACCTATATCCATATCATCAATAAACTGAAAGAGGGGTTTGACATATCATTTGATGCGCTTTGCATCCTGCAGCCGACCTCGCCTTTGCGCCAGGTCCGGGATGTAGATGCCGCAATCAAACTCTTTTTTGAAAAAAACGCGGATTCCGTGGTATCCTATTGCAAGGCCGCCCATCCGCTGCAGTGGCATCGATATGTGGACGCAAACCTGGTACTTCGCGAGGTTTTCAATGATCCCCGCGTGAAAAACAGGCAGGAATATTCAGACACATACCTGCCCAATGGGGCGGTATTTGTATTCAGGCCCGGCATAATTCTGAAAAGGCTATATTACACGGAAAACAGCTACGCATACCTCATGCCCAAGGAAAGATCCATTGATATTGATGACTGGAGTGATTTTAAATGTGCCGAAGCACTCGTAGAAAAATGAAGACGGTATCTGAAAATGATCACTGAAGCTTTGCGTAAAAATTTTACCGCCTCCCGCGTGCAACCCGACATTTCGATCAAAAAGGCTCTGGAGTACCTGGATCAATCCGGCACGGGCATTCTTATCCTGTGTGAGGCTGATGATACCCTTGCGGGAGTTGTGACCGACGGCAACGTTCGCCGGGCCATGCTCAAAGGGGTGGACTTTAACAACGAGATCCGCTCCATCTGTACAACGAATCCTGTTGTCGGGCATTATCCCATTTCCAGGGCTAAGGCCCTGGAAATCATGGATCGGAGCAGGGAATTCACAGTCAACCATCTGCCCTTGGTGGATGATTCCAACAAGGTGATCGGGCTGCTGCTGAGAACGGATCTCAACCGGTATGAAGATTTCCGCGCCTACCCCAACCCCATCGTTCTTATGGCTGGCGGAATTGGCTCCCGGCTCAGGCCCCTGACGCAGGAGTGCCCAAAGCCCATGCTCAAGGTGGGTGGCAAGCCGATACTGGAAACCATTATTGAAAATTTCGTCGAACAGGGCTTTTTTCGGTTTTACCTTGCCGTAAACTACAAATCGCACATAATCGAAGATCATTTCGGTGACGGAAAGGCCTTTGGCGCCCAAATCACCTATCTGCGGGAAAAAGAACGAATGGGTACGGCCGGTGCTCTTAGCCTACTTCCCGCACGGCCGGAAGTTTCTTTCATCGTAATGAACGGCGATTTGCTGACAAAGGTCAATTTCCCCCAACTCATCGATTTCCACCGAGAAAACAGGGCCGAGGCCACCATGTGCGTCCGGCAGTACGACATGCAGGTCCCCTACGGCGTGGTAAAGGTGCAGGGCCAGCGGGTTCTCAGCCTGGAGGAAAAGCCCCTGCATTCATTTTTTGTCAATGCCGGTATCTACGTGCTCGAACCCGACGCACTGGATTATACCCCCCACAATACATTCCATGATATGACCGATCTTTTTCACACGCTGGTCCAAAAAGGGCATTCCACCGCAGCATTTCCCATCCGGGAATATTGGATCGATGTCGGCCGCATGAGCGACTATGAGCGGGCAAATGGGGAATTCTGCCAATATTTTGTCTGGAAAAACGAATAAGACTTGGCATATTCCCTTAAATCCGTCTTCAAAGGCGCTTCCATATACACCATAGGACAGGTGGGAACAAAAGCCTTCGGTTTTTTTCTCATCCCTGTATATACGCGTTTTCTGTCCCCTGCCGAATACGGCATTGTGGGCTATTTGCAGGTCATGCTGCAGCTAATGGCTACAGTGCTTATGTTCGGTTTTTATGGAGCCCAGACCAGATATTATTATGAGTTCAAGGATAGTGCCAAAAAAATCGGCGAGTTTATTTTTTCAATCAATGTCTATCTTATTACCATTTTATTGACGTTATGCCTTATTTCAACCTTTTGGGGAGAAAATTTTTATAGGCTGCTGAATGTCAAGGATATTCCGTTCCATCCTTATATGCCCGTTGTTATCTGGACGGCTTTTTTCCAAATACTAAACCAAATGGTCATCAGCTATTATTTGGCCACGAAGCAATACAAAGAATGCGCTATTCTCCAGTTCCTCCAGTTCGCTTTCATGGTAGGAATGATTTTGTTTTTTGTCGTCTATCTCAGGCAAGGCGCCCTGGGGAAAGTCAAAGGTCACCTGATTGGACAAGCCGTTTTTTTTACACTCTTTTATATCCCGTATACCAGAAAATTTGTATTTCGATTTGATGCTGCGTATGTCAAATACGCCCTTGCGTTTGGCGTACCCATTGTCTTTCATCTGCTTGCAGGCGTGATGCATAATTCCATTGATCGGGTGATTCTTGAAAAATATATCAGCATGGATCAATTGGGCATATATTCCATAGGGTATCAAATAGGCATGGTAATGGGCATTATAGTAACAGCCGTGAACAAGGCCTGGCAGCCCAATTACTTTGACCTTATG
This sequence comes from Desulfobacteraceae bacterium, assembly GCA_021737545.1. Classification (GTDB taxonomy): domain Bacteria; phylum Desulfobacterota; class Desulfobacteria; order Desulfobacterales; family Desulfosalsimonadaceae; genus Desulfosalsimonas. The sequence continues at coordinate 2,585 of JAIPDT010000087.1, read as the reverse complement.
TCCGGCGATACCCACGATAAGGCATATGAGAACCGTCGCATCTTTGCACTGTGGCTTATTGGGATTGGTGCTATCTGCCTTATGGGTATGCTCTGGACCAGAGAGTTTTTGATCCTTCTCACACCTGAAAGTTACCATTCCGCCTCCGGAATAGTACCCGTTATAATTATGGGCTATTTTTTTCAGGGCATGTATTTTTTTGCCGTATCTCCGATTTTTCACTTTAAAAAAACCAAATTTTTACCTTTTTTAACAGGTGCTGCAGCCACACTTAATATCGGGTTAAATTTGCTTTTGATTCCTCACTTTGGGATTTACGGTGCGGCTTATGCAACACTTATATCATTTGCCTCTCAGGCCGTGATAGTGTATGTGTTTGGACGCAGATTGTTTAACCCCCAATTTGAGCATTGGAAAATAATATTTGCCCTAATTTTATTGCTGGTGGTTCCGGCGACAGGTTTGTCTGTATATTTTACGATCAAGATTCAGGTTATAAAAATATTGTACCTTTTTGGGTTTGTCACGTTAATGGTCCTTTTATTTAAAACATATACTAAACCTGTTCTTACAAAAATATTTTATCGGCTCGCTCGAGCTACTTAGATGCCTTTGAAATCAGACTTTAAATCGGGTTATTCTCAATGGAACTGAAAAAAATAGTTGAAACTATTTTCCAGATAGAAGAAGATCTGGACCTTTTTAATAAAAAAATTGACGGGATATATTTCTGGGAACTGGTCAGATTCAAGGTGGTCAGCCAGATTGCACAAGAAACAGGCGTGTATGGTCAGCCTCATACCAAGTTTGATTTTAATTCAGAGTCCGTTAGCAAATATATATTTAATGCAGTAAAGAATATTTTTTGTAAAAACCCATTTTTTTCACCTAACACCGAGATTCTTTTCTTGGGCCACCCCCGCAGAAAACTTATGGATGATGGGTTTTGGTGGGACATCTACTGTGATCCGGTGATTGAGAGTTTGACAAAAACTTATAATTGCTTGTTATTAGAAAAACCCTTCCTCAATACACACTTGTCACCCCCAAAGACTCATAATATTAGATATCTTGATCTCGCCCTATTTTTAAGCGCTGTTTTGAGAAAATCGAAACTGCTCCGTGTGTCATGGAATGAAAATGATAAAAAAACACTTGATGAAACTGAACAATATATTTGCGATGAGCTTGGATCAGCAATAGCTCTAAAAAAGATTGTTTATTCAAGTCTTTTGACAAACAAGAGCACTTTGCCTATTTATTCCTCTCTGCTTAAAAAAATACGGCCCAGGGTTGTTATTATCCTTGTCAGTTATGGTAAGGAAATTTTTATACAAGCATGTAAAAATCTAAATATTCCTACGGTCGAACTGCAGCATGGAACAATTAGCAGATACCATACGGCTTATTCTTTCCCCGGCTCCAAATCTTTTAAACCTTCTTTTCCTGACTATTTTTTTGCCTTTGGTGAATACTGGAAAAAATCAGTGGATTTTCCGATTCCCCAAGAAAAAAATTACAGTGTCGGCTACCCTTTTTTTGAAATGGAAACAGCCAAGTATAACCATGAACCTAAAAAAAATCAGATCATTTTTATCTCCCAAGGGACTATAGGTGATAAAATGTCCAGGTTTGCCGTGGAGTTAAAAGCCAGGCAGGATTTTGCCATGGACATAGTTTATAAGCTACACCCTGGAGAGTACGCTAGGTGGAAAAAAGAATATCCGTGGCTTGTAGATTCAGGAATCAAGGTGATAGATGATGACTCAGAACCTCTTTACAGACTCCTTGCTCAGTCAAAGGCCTTGGTTGGTGTGTCTTCCACTGTGGTTTATGAGGGCTTGGGTATGGGCTTAAGAACCTTCCTGATGGATTTGCCCGGGATTGAATATATGGATGACCTCATTGACTCCCAGGCGGCAACCTTGGTTTTCAGTGTAGACGAACTGATTCAGAAGCTCCACCAACACCCTGAAGGAGATGTGAAGACTGACCACTTTTTCAAGCCTAATGCCCTTGAAAATATTAAAAATGCTTTGGATGAAATTGTTGAGTTTCACAGTAGCAAAGTGAATAAATAAGCAAATGTAGATTGGACTGAAATTTTAAATAGTTATAAAATATAGTACGAGAAACGCATGCTGCCTTGCTACTGTCACATTGTTGGATAAAAGAACTACAATTCGAGCAAGATCACGATCAAGGCGAATAATTCCCGTTGCATTCCTATGGATGAAAGGTGGTTATCGAAATTTTTCCGGCTGCAAAAGCGCAACCCGGGATATTTTATTCGACTGATTTGTCACCAGCAATTCACGGTTACTAACGGATTTTTCATTTTATCCGGTTTTTGAGGTAAAGAGTATAGGTTTCCTGATGCAAATTGTAAAGACGGAAGGGATTTTTGGTTTGGCATTTTACGGCACTACAGAAAATGCAGTAAAGATTTAGTTTCGTTCAAAAGTGTTGGCACGGAGTTTTGTAAACGGGTTTAGGGCCCAAATAATATTTTCTGTCTTGGCTACCGCACAGGGCAGCCAGGAGGCCTCAGGTGCGAGAATGGGCCCGCCAAGTAGCCCGTCGGA
>JAIPDT010000086.1 GCA_021737545.1 Desulfobacteraceae bacterium | reverse complement strand
TAGGATCCCGTTAAAATCTCTGCCGAGGCCTTTACAGTCAGCAATTATCTATCAAGGTCCCTGTGCACGTTTATCGGCCGTGCGATCCGAAAAACCGTCATTCATAAAGCTATATAAAACAAAATGGAGCCCACGTCCGGAATTGAACCGGTGGACCTCTTCCTTACCAAGGAAGCGCTCTACCTTCTGAGCTACGTGGGCCTGTAATCATTCTGCTGCCAGCCCGGCATGAAAGTGGAGCGGGAGACGAGAATCGAACTCGCGACATTCAGCTTGGAAGGCTGAAGCTCTGCCAACTGAGCTACTCCCGCCTATCACCATGTTTTCGTGAATCGTCAGCCATGTAGTACCTGTCATCCCGCTGCCTGTGGGATGTCCTACATTCAACCGCCATTTGCGGAAATGGTGGTGGGGGGAGGATTCGAACCTCCGAAGGCTGTGCCGGCAGATTTACAGTCTGCTCCCTTTGGCCGCTCGGGAACCCCACCTCTTTATATTTGGTCAACTCTGGAGCCAGCGGAGGGACTCGAACCCCCGGCCAACTGATTACAAATCAGTAGCTCTGCCAACTGAGCTACGCTGGCTTGTCTAAAAAGAACCCCTCACTGCCGAGCCGAACGTTTTGTCGCTGTACCAGACTTTTCCTCAAATTGCAATACGCAGTTAAACCACGCGCTATTTTTTCACCCCCCTCTTCAGGGGCCGTATATATCTGGATCGCGCTAAACCCAATTTGTTTAATATTTTTGTAAAGCCATGTCAAGTAACAAATATAATCCCATATTGCAACAAAAAATTAAAGATTCTATGAAGGCCGGAAATATTGCAGAATATTGCAGGAATAGTCTTGACAATATAAGAAGGAAAAGGATATATTATTTATTCTGTATTCGATAGAATTTACTGAATTTTATACAAATAAACATTAATCAGGAGCGAGGCTTACAATTTTGAATCATCCCTACTATCAAGAAAATAAAATAACCACCTTTTTAAAATTGTCCATACCATTTTTAATGATACTTGCCTTTTCTTTTCTGGTAACAGGATGCGCCGGTATAACGGGCGGAACGAACAAAATTGCCCCCGACAAAGAGCCCGAAGGCTCAGAAACCGCCAAGATTGATTCAAGGCAACCGTCACCCATCAAGGAAAAGAAAATCGAATTCCTTCCGCTTGTTCCTCTGGACAATAGCTTGAAGACCGAAGAAGCGGCTGAGGATCAGTCCGATCAACAACAGGATGAGGAGGAGGATGAGAAAAATACCCGAATTCAGTCCCGATTGGACAAATCTCTTGAATTTTACCAGTCCTCCCAGGATTACTGGCAACAGGGAGAACTGGAAAAAGCGCTGGATGCACTTGACAAAGCCTATGCCATGATCGTCAACACCGAAACCGAGGATGCCCCCAAATTCAGCCAGCAAAAAGAGGACCTGCGTTACATGATCTCCAAGCGCATCCTTGAAATCTATACCTCACGGCACACAACGGTCAAAGGCAATCACAACGCGATCCCCACAGTAATGAACGAACACGTCAAAAGGGAAATCAAGCGATTTACAGAAGGCGGCTCCAAACATTTTTTCATAAACTCCTACCGCCGTTCGGGCAAATACCGGCCCTATATCGTAGAAAAACTCAGGGAGGCCGGCCTTCCTGAAGAGCTTTCATGGCTGCCTCTTGTGGAAAGCGGATTTAAGACTAATGCGATGTCCAGTGCCAGAGCGCTTGGTATGTGGCAGTTCATCGCCTCAACCGGACATAAGTACGGACTTGCCAGGGATCGCTACATAGACGAGCGGCTCGATCCCTATAAATCGACCCAAGCTGCAATAGATTATTTAAAGGAACTCCACGAAATCTTCGGGGACTGGAAAACAGCCCTTGCAGCATACAACTGCGGTGCCGGACGGGTGCTTAGCGTAATCCGGAGCCAGAATATCAATTACCTTGATGATTTTTGGGATTTATACCAAAAGTTGCCCGGGGAGACGGCAAGCTATGTACCCAAATTCATGGCTACTCTACACATCGTCAACAACAAGGGAAAATACGGAATAAATGACATAAAGGTAGATGAGCCCCTGGAATTCGAAACCGTGGAAATAGAAAAACAGGCGAGATTAAAAGACATTGCCAGCGCTCTTAAAACCAGTGAAGAAAAACTCGCGGAGCTCAACCCGGAACTCAGGTACAAAGTGCTGCCGGAAGAAGCCTATCAAATCCGGATACCGGCAGGGAGCAAAGAAACCCTGCTTGCAAAGATAGATGAAATCGAAGAGCAGTATCAAAGCCCCCACAATATTCTCTATCACCGTGTCCGCCGGGGGGAAACCTTATCGGAAATCGCCGACAAATATAATACAACAGTCAAAAAGATCACCTGGTACAACAACATATACAGGGAAGACTATATTGTGGCCGGACAGCAGATAAAAATTCCGCAGGCAGGAACTTACGCCTCGCGCGGCAAGCCTTCCGAACAACCCAGGATCATAGATTACCGGGTCAAAAGAGGCGATTCCCTGTGGGTACTTGCAAAGCGCTATAACACGAATACCAGGAAAATACAGGAGTTAAACAACCTGGACTCCGTCAACCTCCATATCGGCCAATCTCTTAAGATACCGGCTGGCAGTACCACAGGTCTGGACACATACCGCGTTAAAAAGGGAGATTCGCCCTATACCATAGCCAGGCGCCATGGCATGGATATTAACCGCCTTCTGCGCATAAACCAGATCAACAAGAACTCCAAAATTTATCCGGGCCAGACTCTTTATGTTGAATGACCCGAAACTGAAGCCATATGAGAGGTTTTTACTTCCTTGCCATACTAATAACAGTCACACTCATTGATCTGTTTGTTCCCTATATTGCCATAGGTCACATTGCCAGCCTGTGGGCAAGCTACCTGTTCTGGAGCCTGCTGACACTTGTGGTGATCGGATTTGTCATTATCTACACCAGCCGGTGGGGGAGGCGATCATGAAACCGCTGTTCGTCTGGATCGCCATGATCGGATGGACTGCCGCCGCCCTGTGGATCGCCGCAGCCGCCCGCAAAAAGATGAGACCCGGGGCCAGCGAGTTTTTCCTCGGCGGCAGGCGACTTCGGGGTTTTGTCTCCGGCATGACATATGCCGCCACCACCTACAGCGCATTCATGCTCGTGGGCCTGGTGGGGCTGACCTACCGCTCCGGGGTCGGAGCCCTGGGCTTTGAAATGACCTACCTGATTTTTACCGTTCTGCTGCTTATTACGTTCGGCCCCAGATTCTGGATCGTGGGCAACTGGTACGGACATATCACCCCGCCCGAACTTCTGGCCAACCGGTATCAAAACCAGTGGGTGGCGGTGTTGGCTGCCGCCATATCCTTTTTCATGTTAATTCCGTATGCATCAGTCCAGCTTATGGGAATGGGCCTCCTGGTAGACGGCATTACAGGCGGCCAAATCCCTTTTATGGTCGGAGTATTTATCATGGCAGGGCTTTCCGGATTCAGTGCCCTGTATGCAGGGATGCGCTCGGTAGCCTGGACCGATGCCTTTCAGGCGGTTACCATGATGGCGACATCTATAATCGCACTTCTGTTTACATTTTACCATTTTTTCGGCTCACCTTCATCATTCGCCCAAGCAGCGGTTGAAAACACACCGGATCTGCTAAGGTTTACCTGGTCGCCGGAACTGTTTATAGGGCTAACCCTGCCCTGGGCATTTTTCGCCCTTACAAACCCTCAGGTATCTCAGCGCATGTACGTACCTGACACCATTGTAAGCCTAAGGCGCATGATCATCTATTTTGCCCTGTTCGGATTTTTATACACCATCATCAGCACCCTGTTCGGACTGGAGGCAGCCATCGTGCTTCCCGGCCTGGAAAACCCGGACCAGGCAATGCCGCACCTTCTTGGCAAAGTGCCGACCCTGCTCGGCCTGATCATTTTTGTGGGGATTTTTGCAGCAGCCACCTCCACGCTGGGATCTATTATTCTGACGCTCAGCTCGCTTTTCGCGCGGGATATCGCAAGGCATTTTTATCCTGAAATCACAGAAGGCACCGAACGATGGCTGGGCCGCGTGGTCATTCTGTGCCTGCTTGCCGCCTGCATGGTATTTGCATGGTTTCAGCCGGGACTTATTACCGTGATATCGAGCATGGCCTCCGGCGGACTTCTGGTAATGGCCCCGGCCTTTATCGGCGCTTTTTTCTGGCGGCGGGCCACAGCCGCAGGTGCACTGGTTTCCATGACCGTCGGCGGAGTGCTGACTGCAGTAATGTATCTGGCAAACATTTATCCACTTGGCTGGTGGCCGTCCGTGTGGGGCGGTGGAATCACTCTGCTCCTTTTTGTATGCATCAGCCTGCTGACCGCACCGCCGGGCAACGCAAATAAATTCATTGAAGACGTGGAAAAGGAGCTTGTGGCCTATCGATTCCGATTTATCAACAGTTTAAAGCAAAAGCGATACTGAAAATGAATGAATCAAAAGCGCGCTTGCCAGCATAACCTCGTTAATGTCCTTGTGTTCATTCCATGCGGGACTGCTGTGATTTGACGTATCCGCCCAAAAAGACAAGATATCGTTTTCAAGCCTGGAAAATTTGCCCAGCACATTTAACTCAAACTCTATCCCGTTATCAGCTCGCACAGCGTCACGCATTATCCGCAAATTCCCGAGACCTATCGCCAGGCCGAGTTCTCTAAAGGCAAGACGGTGCAACGCCGGCTGAGCCAAGTCGCCCGAATCCACCCAATAGATCAGACCGGTCTGTACGGAACGTAAAACCGCTTTTAAAAGTTCGGGATCTGCAACATCACCGCGATAATTAAGCTGCATCAAACGTACTGCGTTTATCAGCAGAACACCCAAACCGAGAGGATCTGCCGTGGTCCAGTCCCGTCCGCGAATCATTTCACCAAAAGCGCCCAGCACTTCATCGAGTTTTAACTCATTGCCGGGGCTGCTTTTGCTGTCTGATTTATTCATCTCTTTAAAAGTGGTTCTAAGCTGCAGGACTGTGATATAACCGTCCAGCGGATCATGAGGCCCGGTTGACAGAACCAGCGGACGCGAAAGATCAATGCTCATCTTCCAATACATTTTTAATTCCCCGGTCTGACCGCGGTACACAAACGCCTTACCCGCAGAGCCAGCCAGTTGCGCGGCCCATGTGGCGTAATGCGGTTCACCGGTTTCCCTGGCCACAGCATCGAGCGCCTGCATCCACCTGGTCAGGTAATGAAAATACTGTCCATCACTATCCCATTCCAGAGACTCGTCAAACGGCTCATCCGAACCGCGCTCCGGATGAGGCTTCCCGATACGCAGCCCGCCGCTGGTAGGATGTATTCTTCCCTGCTCATCACTTAATCCGCTGATCCAGCCTGTGCGCGAATCGTCCTCACGATGGCGGCCCAGCGTTTCATGCACCTGAGTGACCAGGCGGCCGGCCAGGTCGAGATATTTCCCGTCACCGACAGCCTTTGCCAGTGCCAGAAAATTGCAGACCGCAAAAGCATCGGTCCACAAGTATCTAACAGGATGGGCATTTGAGGTCAGGCCTGTGCGCTGCGCAAATTTGTTCATCAGGTTCGCGGCCTGATCAACTGCAGTTTTGTTCGTTAGAGTGCTTTCAGACATGATATTCAATGATGGCATTATTCCAGTTTTTTCAAACAAGCCTCGACAAATGCCGGCAAATCCCCCGGATTCCGGCTGCTGACCAAATTGCCGTCCACCACTACTTCCCGGTCAACAAACTTCGCCCCTGCATTTTTGATATCCTGGATAATGGAATCATATCCCGTAAGCGTACGTCCGCGCAGCACATCAGCGGTAATCAGCAACTGCGGGGCATGGCAGATTGCAAACACCGGCTTGTTTGCCTCCATGAAATCGCTTGCAAAAGACACGGCCCTTTCATCCACCCGGAGATTATCCGGGGAAAATCCGCCGGGAATCAGAAGAGCGTCAAAATCTTCAACCGATACCTCTGAGACAGATTTTTCAATTTGTACCCGGGTATTGCTCCTTTTTCCGGTTACGGTTCTACCCGCCTCCGGGCCTACGGTCACCACCGTGTGCCCGTCTTTTTTAAAGGCTTGAACAGGCTGACTGTATTCCGAGTCCTCGAACCAATCTGTTAATATAGCTGCAATTTTGCCCATTTGGTACCTCCTTGCATTGACAAGATATCTGTAAAACCCGGCAAACAATGTTTATTTTAAAAAAATAAGAATGATGTATAATCAGAGCAATCCAATAAATTCAGCATAAACCTGTCGCCCGGGAATCGGGTTTTTTTGTACACTTGTATCAAGAATAAAGATTCGATGCTTGCAAGAAGCTTACAATTATGGCATGAAAACAACTCACTATTTCTCATACAAACCGCGCGGAATAAAAAACTGTTTGCATGGGACTAATGCAGAAACATATAAACTCGCCCCCGTAGCTCAGTGGATAGAGCAATGGATTCCTAATCCATGTGCCGCAGGTTCGATCCCTGCCGGGGGCACCAGGTTTTAATTTGAGGCAGGATTTTGAAGAATGGTAATTTGTGCCAAAAATATTAATCAAATGTTTAACCTGGGCAAACCTAAGTTCTTTTAAAAATCATTTGATTTTGAAAGATACGACTGTTATTTTATTGATGAAACAATTTATTCGGCCTTCCATAAAATAAAAGGTGAAGACCATGACAAGAAGCCCTGCGCCTGAAAAAAAATCTTTAGAGATAATCGAAGCATTAAATGAAATGGCAAAGTCGGAAACTGTGGATAACATTGCTCTTGCACGCTACAAGCGTGAAGCAGAACAATTCAAAAACACTGGTCTTTTCAGAGATGCATTTATTATTTTAGGGATGATTGCATGTTTGGAAGATGACTTTGAAAAAATGCACAATTCTCATATAAACGCTATTCATTATGCACCCGACGACCCCGCTTCATACAGTAATTACGGTGTTTCTTTGATAAAAGCAGGAATGCCTGAAGAAGCATATAAATATTTTGTAAAAACCTGCAAAATTGAACCTACAAATAAAAAATTTTTAAACGATGTCATAGAAATACTTTATGATTTATCAATTGATAATAGCAAATATGAAGAAGAACTGGAGTATTATGCGGCACGTTGGAAAGAACTGACTGGTGAGAACCATGAGCTTTACGATGATCCTGACACTACCGCAAAGCTTATTGATGCTTGCGATAATATGATTAATGAGGACCATGATGCGGTAAGCGATATAGACCCGAAAGTTTGGAATTTGGCTAAAAGGTTAACCGAGGGCGTTGAGCTTGGCAAATGATAATTAACGGCTGGAAGATTGGGGGGATAACTCAATTTAATGAGCGTTTCAATGAATTAGTAACCCAAGTCGAAGCGTTGAAAAAAGAAGATAGAGAAGGTTACAAATCCCATCGTGCTACCAAGTTATTGAAAAGTATTTTAGAAACTATTGAGGATATAGCTAAAAACCCTTTTCATGAAAAATTCCGTTTGGGTAAAACCCTCGGAACAAAGTACGCTCACTGGCGAAGGGCTAAAAATATATTGCCAAAGCGTTATCGATTATTTTTTCGAGCACACACGCCAGACAGAATTGTTATTCTCGGCTGGATAAACGATGAAACGACCCTCAGAAAAGATGGCGACAAGAACGATGTTTATAATGTTTTTAAACACATGTTAGACGCTGGTGATGTTCCAAACGACATTCAAGCCCTCAAAAAACAGGCAAAAGACCCTCTTACCCCCCAAAAATCAGAATAACTATCTATAATAACCACAGAGCCTTTCACTCAGTTTTTTAATACTACCCCCGCCCTGCAACTGTTCCCCGAATCACTTTACCCGATCAATCTTATGTTGGTAAAGCCTGTTATGCCTACTCCAAGGCTATTATTTCGCTCACGATAAGTGCCTTATATTGCCTGGCCTACTGCTGGTGATAATCGCGCCGGCGTTTATAAATTGACAAGTTGTGTTGATCAATTGTTTCCTGCCGCTCTTCCGCTGCATCACGAATTTGATTTTTACGTTCCTGTCTTTCAATAGATCGCCTATATCTTTCCCTGCTTCTTTTTAGCTCGGAATCGTCGACAGTGTCTTTTTTCTTTCATAACCTTGACATCGGCGCTCGGGTCCGGCTTTACATTACTGTAATGAACCACACCGTTTTCATAGGTCCATTGGTAGAGTTCGGCGGTGCTGGTAAGCGGCTGAAGGTAGAACAAAAGGGCGACGATAAATATTAAGCACCTCAAAACGTTTCCCCTTTTTTCATGGGCAGGCCCTGTCGCTTCTGATTCTTTCGGTTTGTCCGTTTTTAGATCTTCTGGCAATTCAGGCCACACCAGCGGCGGCTCGTCTATGTCCGCTTCGTTTGCTTTCTCTATTGCGCTTTTAAACATTGAATCCAGGGCTGGATGTTTGGGCTTGCTGTTTTCTCCCATAATCATCTCCGTACAATATTATCTTGAAAAGAAGGTCACTTTATTCTATTTTTTTACTCTACTTACTCCGCCATGACAACAACAGAAAGAAAGAAGGAAGGAAGGAAGGAAGATTATGTGCCGTACTTTGTTTTTTATTTTTACCTTCCTGACGGTTTTTGGGGCTCTCCGCAGCCTTTGCCGATATCGTTATTTTAAAATCCGGCAAAACGATTAAGAACGCTGATGTATCGGAAAAATACGGAGTGATCTGTTGCGAGACCAACGATAAAACCTATTATTTAGACAAAGCATCTGTTGAAAGCATTGTTTCCACTGGCCCGGAGCATGACAGAACGGAGCTGCCCGGCTGGGTCGAGACTATTGGGGCTTATTCCCCGGCTTCCCTGTCTTTTATCAGAAACCACAAATCGACCATAGTTATTGCTCTTTGGGTTGTTGGCTTTATCTTTGCGGCTTTGCTGCTTAAATTTTTCTGGTCCAAGGGGTTCACAGCTTTCAAGGCTGCAAAATCAAAAAAACTTCTGCTTCAATCGATAGAGGAAATAGACGCAGCAGAAAAGAGCGTGCTTCGGGAATTTTTCATTGAACAAAAAAATACCGTTGAAATGCCGATTGACGATCCTGTTGTTGCAGGGCTCATTGAGAAACGAATTTTGAAGGCAATCCGGGAAACCGGTCAATATTCGATAAGGGGCCTGTTGCTGCCGATTCAAATCAACCCGGCAATAAAAAATTTCGTCACCCCTGGCCTGGTAGGATATTCCAACAATGGAGCTGACAGAAAAGCCATGATGGACTCAAGGCCGGATTTTATTAAGAAAGTACTAATCCATGTGCCGCAGGTTCGATCCCTGCCGGGGGCACCATAAAATCCATAAAATCGGCAAGAAACCCTTTTTACCGATTTTTGGTTGCCGCCTTCATTTCTCCGTGATTTGGTCTTGCTGAGTCCTGTACCAATTAGACTATAAAGCCCTTTAAAAATTGCTTGTGTTTGTCGCAAAAATGACTATATTGCTTTTACTGCTTTAGAGTTCCCCGCTTTTCGCCTTCTCGCATTTTACAGGGATAAGTCAGGTTTGTATTATAATTTCAGGATATTTTTGAACAGGAGTATGCAATATTGGGCCAAGAGACAAGAAATGAAAACCTAAGAAACATTGCCATTATCGCACACGTGGATCACGGCAAAACCACGCTGGTGGATGCCATGTTCCGGCAAAGCGGCGTTTTTCGCGAAAACCAGGCAATAGATGAACGGATTATGGACAACATGGACCTGGAGCGCGAACGAGGCATCACGATTGCGGCCAAAAATTGCTCAGTCCTCTGGAACGACACCCGTATCAACATCATAGACACCCCGGGGCATGCCGATTTCGGCGGCGAAGTTGAACGCGCGCTTTCCATGGCCGACGGGGCGCTTCTGCTCGTGGACGCCTCTGAAGGCCCCCTGCCCCAGACGCGATTTGTTCTGAAAAAAACCCTGGAGGCGGGCCTGGGTATCATAGTTATTATCAACAAAATCGATCGCAAAGATGCCCGGCCGGATGCGGTTTTAGACGAACTCTACGATCTGTTTATTGATCTGGGGGCAACCGACGAGCAGTTGGACTTCACCTGCCTTTATGCCATAGGCCGGGACGGAATCGTCAAAAAAGAGATCAGCGATAAAACCGACAACCTGCATATCCTTTTTGACACGATCCTTGCGGAAATCGCCCCGCCAGCATACAACCCGGCAGAACCATTCCAGATGCTGGTTTCGGATCTCGGATATTCCGACTACCTGGGGCGCCTGGCAGTGGGCAGGGTTACAAACGGAAACGTAAGGGCAAATGATCAATTAGTATGCATTAACCGTGAAAACCGCCCTGTACCGCTTAAGGTGACACGTCTCCAGATCTATCAGGGAACCTCTTTAAAGCCGGTCGACTCGGCAGGACCCGGAGATATCGTGATCCTGTCCGGCATCGAAGACGTTACTATCGGGGACACAATATGTACCAGTGATCGACCTAAGGCTCTTGCGCGCATTAATGTGGATGAACCAACGATCTCGATGGTGTTTACCATTAATGACTCGCCGTTTAGCGGAAAAGAAGGCAAATACGTGCAGTCCGCAAAGATCCGGGAGCGGCTTGTCAAGGAGACCCTTATGAACGTGGCCATTCGGATGGAAGAAACGGACAGCCGTGACAGATTCTTAGTCAAAGGCCGCGGAGAATTCCAGCTAGCAATCCTGATCGAAACCATGAGGCGGGAAGGTTTTGAATTCTGTGTGGGTCGGCCGGAGGTAATTTACAAATACGAAAACGGCAGGACACTGGAACCCATTGAAAATCTTTTCATCGACTGCGGCGAAAACTACCTGGGAGTAGTAACGGAAAAACTTTCAGTGCGAAAAGGCAAAATGACCGATCTCGTCAACAACGGCTCCGGCAGGGTCCGTATGGAGTTTTCCGTTCCGGCAAGGTCGCTTATCGGCTATCGCGACGAATTTCTCACCGACACACGCGGATCCGGGATCATGAATGCCGGTTTTGCTGGTTACGAGCTATACAGAGGTGATTTTCCAACCCGATATACCGGTTCCATTATCGCAGACCGACAGGGCACAGCAGTCCCATATGCGCTTTTTAACCTGGAACCGAGGGGAGTGCTTTTCATACAACCCGGAGAGCACTGTTACGAAGGCATGATCATAGGCGAACACAACAGGGAAG
>JAIPDT010000085.1 GCA_021737545.1 Desulfobacteraceae bacterium | reverse complement strand
TGACTCTCTTTCGATAGCAATCGGAAAGCAGGGCCAGAACGTCAGGCTCGCATCCAGACTCACGGGCTGGCATCTTGATGTAATCAGCGAAACCCGTTATAATGAAGGTTTACAGTCCGGATTCCAGTCCCTGATGAATCTGACCGGCATGAATGATTCCCTGGCCAACCTGCTGTTCGGCAAAGGATATTTTTCAGCAGACGACTTGAGCAAGGCCTCCGCAGAGGACCTGGTCCAGGAAATCGGGATATCCGAGGATGAGGCTTGCCGGCTGATAGAAGCGGCGGCCGATTCAAACGAGCCCGAAGATTTGGAAACCGGAAACCCGGAATTTTCAGCAGATCCGACAGAAGCGGCACACGACGATGAAATTACAAACGACGCCGAAGCCGAAGATCCTGAGGATTAAACAAAAGTTAATCACACACAGGCGCTGAAAACCTGTTTTGCCTTGTGTGAAGGCAACGGCGCCCGCAAGATTTTGTAAAAAGTATCTTGGACAGTCAAGGGGGATGGATGGCAAAACGCAGAGTATTTGAGCTCGCCAGAGAGCTGAACATGACGAACAGGGAACTGCTGGATAAAATGCAGGAGATGAACATCCATGTATCCAGCCATCTCGGCTCTCTGGAAGACGATACTGTCAACCACATCAGAAACGAGGTCTTCGGCCGCAAAAAGAAGGCCGAAGTCGAGCATACCCGGGTGCGGCCCAACGTTATCCGCCGGCGCAGGAAAGCCGCGTCTGAACCCCAGGCTGCTGCCGAAAAAGAGCCCGAACGATCCGAACAGCAGGCGACGGAAAAAGTCGAAGAACCGGAAAGTACCGCGGAGAGAGAAGAACTCCCGGATGCCCAGACCCCGGAAGTCGACTCAGAAGCCGCAGTGCAAAAAACAACCGGGCCGTCACATGAAGAAAAAGGCGAAGAGCAGGAGGCCACAGAAGAGCCGCAAGCATCTGCTGAGAAAAAAACCACCGCCCCTGAAACAAAAAAAGAAGAAGCTGCGGAAGAACGTGAATCTGAAAAAACAGAAACACAGGCTGCAAAACCCGTAGAGAAAGCAGCCGAAGCAGGACAACCGTCAACCGGGCAGAAAGCTGAAGCAGACGAAACGCAGAAGACCGAACAAGAAAAGCCCGAGGCAAAAGAAACAAAGCCCGCTGAAAAGGAAAAACAGAAGAAGGTCAAGAAAAAGAAAACAAAAAAGGGGGCGGCCGCCAAAATTATACAACTGCCGGAAGCAGAAACGCCTGAACCGAAAGAGCCCGAAAAACCGGAAGAAAAGCCGGAAGAGCTACAGACTCCCGCACAGGATTCCGCTCCCGCAGCCCCTGAACCTGAAACGCAGAAGCCGGAATCCGAAAAGAGCAGGGCCAAAAAGAAAAAGCGTCCAGAACCCTCGGCGGGAGTCGAAGAACCGGAAAAAACTAAAAAGCCGGCCAAAAAGAAGGCCGCCTTCAAGCGCAAGGAAGTCGTCGAAGGCGATGCCCTATACGACAATCGGTTCGGCAGGGCCAAAAGAGGGAAAAAGAAAGGCAAACCGGGCAAACCGGCTCCGGAACAGCGGACTCAGGCTACCACGCCCAAGGCCATCAAGCGCCGTATCAAAATCGACGATACCGTAGTGCTCTCGGATCTTGCCAAGCGCATGGGGATAAAGGGCAACGAACTGATCAAACGCCTGATGGAAATGGGAATGATGGTTACGCTCAACCAGAGCGTGGATTTTGAAACCGCCGAACTGCTGGCCACGGAATACAATTTTGAGGTCGAAAAAGCCTCATTTGAAGAAGAGACTATTATTAAAACCGGAGAGGACACGCCGGAACAGATGGAAGCCCGTCCGCCGGTAGTCACCATCATGGGCCACGTGGATCATGGAAAAACTTCGCTTCTTGACGTAATCAGACACTCAAAGATTACCTCCGGGGAAGCCGGCGGCATCACCCAGCACATAGGCGCATACAGGGTCCCGTATGAAAACGGCGACATAATTTTTCTTGACACCCCCGGCCACGAGGCCTTTACCGCCATGCGGGCAAGGGGAGCAAAAGTCACGGACCTGGTGATTCTGGTGGTGGCTGCAGACGACGGGGTAATGCCCCAGACCATAGAGGCCATTGATCATTCCCGGGCAGCAGGCGTTCCGATCATAGTGGCGATCAACAAGATGGACAAACCCGGAGCGGAGCCCGACCGGATCAAACGGGAACTTGCGGAAAAAGATCTTGTTACGGAAGAATGGGGCGGCGATACCATATGCGTACCTGTTTCTGCCAAACAGGAAGCAGGGCTCGACGAACTGTTGGAAATGGTACTGCTGCAGGCCGAACTCCTTGAACTCAAGGCCAATCCCAACAAGCCTGCCCGCGGATTCATCGTCGAATCAAGGCTTGCAACAGGGCGCGGGCCGGTTGCCACGGTGCTTATAAGCGAAGGCACTCTTCATACCGGAGAACCCGTGGTCTCGGGAATATATTACGGAAAAATCCGGGCCATGTTCGATGACAAGGGAATACCCGTCAAAGAAGCGCGCCCCTCATATCCGGTGGAGATCATAGGGCTTTCAGGCGTTCCCATGGCCGGAGACGAGCTGATAGCTGTCGCCGATGAAAAAGACGCCAAGCAGGTCAGTGAGCACCGTCAGGAAAAACAACGCACCAGAGATCTTGCAAAAACTACGCGGATGAGCCTGGAAAGCCTTTATGAAAAAATGCAGGAGGGTGAGGTAAAGGAGCTGAACCTGATTATAAAGGCCGACGTGCAGGGCTCAATAGAAGCGCTGAAAGATTCGCTGACCAAGCTGTCCACCGATGAGGTCCGGATCAATGTGGTGCATTCTGCAACAGGCACGATTCATGAGTCCGATATCTCGCTGGCCGCGGTATCAAACGCCATAATCCTGGGCTTTAACGTAAGACCCGCGGCAAAGGTGACACGCCTGGCCGAGGAAGAAGACGTGGATATCAAGTACTACAATGTTATCTATGACGCCATAAAAGACATCAAGGACGCCATGGCAGGCATGATGGCCCCGCACTACGAAGAGCGCGTGCTGGGAAGGGCTGAAGTCCGGCAGGTATTCAACGTGCCCGGCATGGGGGCGGTCGCCGGATGCATGGTACTGGAAGGCAAGATACAACGCGGACAGTCCATCCGGGTCATCCGGGACGGTATCGTGATCCATGAAGGAAAGCTCTCTTCTTTGAAACGGTTCAAGGATGACGCAAAAGAAGTCACCCATAATTATGAGTGCGGCATCGGCATCGAAAAATTCAACGACATCAAACTCGGCGACATCATCGAATGCTACTGGCTCGAAGAAATCAAACCTGTGATTGAATAAATCGTATGGTAATCGGGTTCGGTACCATCACCTTCCGGCTGGATCAATGCCACGGGCTGAAGGAAAAAAGAAAAATCATAAAGTCGATTATCTCCAGGAGCAAAAACGGCTTTAATGCCGCTATTGCAGAGGTCGACTTCAACGATATGCACCAGCGGGCCAAAATCGGCTTTGCCCTGGTCGGCAATGACCGCAGGATGGTAAATTCGCAGATTGACAAACTTCACGAATTTATTTATCGAACCGCCCTTGCAGAAATCATTGAAACGGAAACGGAGATTTTAAACATATGAAACCTTACGGTCGTGCGGAAAGGGTTGGCGGACTCATTCAGCAGGCCCTTTCGGAAATATTGACCAAATCCATAAAAGATCCGCGGCTTAAGTCCGTGTCCATCACCGGTGTCAAAATGACGGCGGATCTCAAGCTGGCAAGAATATATTTCATCACTTCCGGACATTTTTCAAACCGGGAAGAGGCATCCGCCGGTTTTGCAAAGGCCCGCGGCTATATCAGAAACACGCTTGCCCAGGTCCTGGAACTGCGGCATATGCCGGAACTCAAATTCTTCTACGACGAATCTATTGAATATGCAGTCCACATCGAAAATGTGATCAAGCGCTTGCATAATGAAAATGAATCAGATTATCCAACAACTGAAGAACAGTAAACACATACTGCTGGCAACCCATATTCACCCGGACGGCGATGCGATAGGTTCGCTGCTGGCCATGGGCCTGGCGCTCGAGGAGATCAAGAAAAAGGTCCAATTATACAATGAAAGCGTGTTGCCGGCTGTATACAACTTTCTTCCCTCTATACACAGAATTAAGGATTATGCCGGCGCACTGGAAGCCTACGATACAGCGGTTATCCTGGATTGTTCAGACCTGCAGCGGGTGGGCGAGGCTGCAGAAGCAATCAGCCGGACCCCTGTAATCATAAATATTGACCATCATGCAACCAACAACAGGTTTGGAAGGTACCAGCTGATCGACCCCAAGGCCTCGGCCACAGCCGTACTGATATACCGGTTGATTTCGGCCATGGAGATACCGATTACCACTTCCATGGCTTATGCCATTTATACAGGGATCATGGCTGATACCGGCTCCTTCAGATTCTCGAATACCACATCCGAGGCGTTTAAAATTTGCCATGAAATGGTCCTTAACGGAGCGGATCCCCACAAGGTGGCATATCACGTGTATGAAACCATATCGCTAAAACGGGTCAAACTGCTTAACATGTTGTATGACACCATAGAAATATCGGAAAACGGCAAGCTGTCGAGCATGACATTGACACAGAACATGCTGCATGCCACTGGCACCTCGATTACCGATGTAGAAGGCCTGATAAACTACGCCCGGCGCATTGAAAACGTAAAAGTTGCGGTCCTGCTCTATGAGCGGGCCGACGGCAGGCAGATGCGGGCGTCCAATGACCGTGAATTTCATGTAAGCTTAAGATCCGACGGATCAGTGAACGTGGCCAATCTCGCGGCGGCCTTCGGCGGAGGAGGACACAGGGGGGCGGCAGGATTCGACATTCATGGTTCGCTGCCCGAAGTTAAAACACAACTGTATTCTATTGCAAGTCGTCTGCTATGACCGAAACTTACGAAGTCACTCGTATCACGGAAAAATCAAGGCCCCTCCTGGGTGCCGCTTCAAAAAACTCCGGTATCTCGGCCGGCAACGGCATACTGGTGGTGGACAAACCCGGGGCAAAAACTTCGGCGGATGTGGTAAACCGGGTAAAAAAGCTTGCCGGTATATACAAGACCGGCCATGCGGGCACGCTTGACCCGTTTGCCACCGGCGTGCTGATATGTCCGGTAAACCGAGCCACCCGCCTGTCAAGGTTTTTTTTACAGGGAACCAAAAAATATGAGGCAGTGCTCAGGCTGGGGATGGAAACAGACACCCTGGACCGTACCGGTAAAATTACAGCAAAACACCCGGTACCGAAAGTATCGGAAGAAAAGCTCGAGCGTATCGCGAAAGAATTCACCGGCCGGATCCGGCAGGTACCGCCGGCCTATTCCGCTTTAAAGCACAACGGGATCCCCCTTTATAAGTACGCCAGGGAGGGAAAACCTATACAGAAGCCGGCCCGTACCATAGAGATATACGGCATCCGCATTACCCGATTGGAGTCGTTCGAGATCGGCCTTGAAATTGTCTGCAGCGGCGGCACCTACATAAGAAGTTTGTGCGCGGATATAGGAAAAACCCTGGGATGCGGGGGTCATGTCAGCGAACTGGTTCGCACGGAAAGCTGCGGGCTTACCCTTGATGGGGCTGTCTCGCCGGCGAGCCTGGAGGCGGCAGGAACACCGGAGGAGGTGGGGAGATTTCTTGTCCCTATGGCGGATGCCCTGCACGGAATGAAGTCTTATACAGCGATCGCGGGCCTTGCCGAAAAAATCAGATTCGGCAGGCCGATTTCCGCGGCTGATCTGGATCCGCATCCTACGGACCCTGAAAACAGTGCGGGAACATTTATCAAAATAGTAGACAATGAAAACCGTCTGCTGGCGGTGATTGAAAAGGATGGGGACAAATCAGGATATTCTTATTGTTGTGTTTTTCAATCAAACTGATATTTATGATATTAATTGAAAAATACGAAACAAATATAAATACAGATTTCAAATAAGTGAAGGAGGAAAAAAGTGAATCTGGCGATGGAAAACAAACAGGGGACAATTGAGAAGTTCAAACGCCACGAAGTGGATACCGGATCTCCGGAAGTGCAAATTGCGCTGCTAACAGAGCGGATCGTCAACCTTACGGAACATTTAAAGACGCACCACAAGGACCATCATTCCCGCCGCGGGCTGTTGGTAATGGTCGGAAGAAGACGCCGTCTGCTAAATTATCTCAAAAATCAGGATATCAAACGCTACCGGGATCTGATCAAACAACTCGGTATCCGGAAATAACAAATCCCCGACATTGTCGCTATGTAGCGTGCATTTGCACGAATACCGGCGAAAACGGAGAATAATACTAAACAGAGTCCTCAAAATCACCCTGACTCGGAAGACGCCTTTATTACAGGGAAAATTTGAATCCAATTGAGAGGCTCAGGAGATGACTATGGAAATATCATTTAAAACCCAGATCGGTGCAGAGACACTTAGCATTCAGGCCGGCAAAATTGCCAGGCAGGCCTCGGGCTCGGTTTTGGTCCAGTACGGGGAAACCATGATAATGGTAACAGCGGTCTCCGCTGAAGAACCCAAGCCGGATGTTACGTTTCTACCCCTGACAGTGGAGTACCAGGAAAAGATCTATGCCGCGGGACGTATTCCCGGCAATTATTTCCGGCGGGAAATCGGCCGGCCCAGCGAAAAAGAAACCCTGACCGCCCGGCTAATCGACCGGCCAGTCCGGCCGCTGTTTCCAAAGGGCTACAACTATGAAACCCAGGTAATTGCAACCGTACTGTCAATGGACAAGGAAAACGAGCCGGACGTTCTGGCCATGATCGGGGCCTCGGCCGCGCTTGAAATATCCGATATTCCGTTTGAAGGCCCTATCGCCTGCGTGCGGGTGGGGCGCATCGAAAACCGTTTCGTGATCAACCCCACGATCGGGCAATGGCAGGACTCGGATATCAACCTCATCGTGGCGGGCTCCAGAAACGGCATTATAATGGTCGAAGGCGGAGGCGATTTTGTCTCCGAATCCGACATGATAGAGGCCATCTTTTACGCCCATCAGGAAATGCAGCCCCTGCTCGATATTCAGGAAAAACTGCGCGAAAGCATCGGAAAAGAAAAAAGGCCTTTTGAACTGCCCGAAAAAGACCCCGAGCTTGTAAAACGGGTAAAAGAGCAGGCAGAAGACAAAATACGCCGGGCCGTGACGGTTCCGGAAAAAATTGACCGCCGCAGTGCAATAGGGAATGTTAAAAAAGAAACCATTGAAGCCCTGGGCGAAGAGTATGAAGAGCAGAAGGGCGAAGCTGCGGAAATTTTTGGCGACCTTCAACACGAAATTTGTCGAGACATGATTTTAAACCAGGGCAGGCGCATAGATAACAGGAAAACCGATGAAGTTAGACCTATTCTATGCGAAACCGGCATTTTACCAAGAGTTCACGGGAGTGCCCTGTTTAGCCGTGGTGAAACCCAGGTGCTGGCAGCCATGACCCTGGGCTCGGGCCAGGACGAACAAAGGGTGGAAACACTGCTGGGAGATGAAACCTTTCCGTTTCTGCTGCATTACAATTTCCCGCCCTATTCCGTGGGCGAGGTCAAGCGGCCCGGTGGACCGAGCCGGCGCGATATCGGCCACGGTGCTCTTGCCAAGCGGGCCATAGAAAAAGTGGCGCCGGCAAAGGAGAACTTTGACTACACAATCCGGCTTGTCTCGGAAGTCCTGGAATCAAACGGATCATCTTCCATGGCCACTGTATGCGCTTCGAGCATGGCGTTAATGGACGGCGGGGTGCCTGTAACCGCCCCGGTTTCCGGCATTGCCATGGGCCTTGTCACGGACGGGGAAAAATCCGTAATCCTGTCTGATATCCTCGGCGATGAAGACCATTTCGGGGACATGGACTTCAAGGTTGCAGGAACCGGGCAGGGTATCACCGCCCTTCAAATGGATATAAAGATAAGCGAACTGTCCAGAGACATCCTGGAGCAGGCCCTGGAACAGGCAAAACAGGGACGCCTGCACATCCTGGATCGGATGGAGGAGACCATAAATGCGCCGCGCAAGGAGCTTTCGCCTTATGCGCCCAATGTAATCAACGTACAGATAAGCCCGGAACGTATCGGTGAGCTTATAGGGCCGGGAGGAAAACATATCCGGCAGATTCAAAACGATACCAATACCCAGATCGAAATCAACGACAGCGGACTTGTCAAGATCTCCGCCTTTTCCAAGGAAGAAGGAGAAGAGGCAGAGCGGATAATAAAAGATATAGGCTCTGAACCTGAAATCGGAGAAGTATATGAAGGCACGGTTGTCCGGATCACAGATTTCGGGGCTTTTGTAGCCATAAAGCCCAAAACCGAAGGACTGGTCCATATTTCTGAACTGGCACATTACCGGGTAAAAAGTGTTTCAGATGTGGTCAAGGAAGGCGACACCCTGCAGGTCAAGGTTATTGATATCCGTGACGGCAAAATCCGACTAAGCCACAAAGCCCTGCTCGAAGCCCCTGAAAAGGAAGAAGGACACTCCGGAGACACCCGGCAGCCGCGTGAAGGCAAAAGCGATCGCGCGTCGTCGCGCAACGATTCAAACGATAGCCGCAACGGACGCGAAAAGGACCGCAGATCCAGGCAACAGCCCAAAAAGAACTTCGAAAACAAGTAAACAGAAAGTTATATGCCCGAGCCGGTTGCAATAAGATGCCAGCGGATAAGGCCGGAATCAGACGGGGACATCCCACATCCTCAATACATGACCGCTCAATCGGCGGGAATGGATATGTATGCTGCTGTAAGCGAACCTGTCACGCTTGCACCCGGGCAAATCCGACTGATTCCTACAGGATTTGCAATCAGTCTTCCCGAAAACCATGAAGCTCAAATCCGCCCCAGAAGCGGACTTGCAGTAAAACACGGCATCGGGCTGATCAACGCACCCGGAACCATTGACGCTGACTACAGGGGAGAAATTCAGGTGGCGCTGATTAACCACGGCGCCTCTGCCTTCACTGTAAACCGGGGCGACAGGATCGCCCAAATGGTTGTAAGCCCCATTTCCCGGGTTAAGATTGACATTGTGGACATGCTGGATGAATCGGCAAGGAACACCGGCGGCTTCGGGCATACCGGAATATGAAATCCGCCCCGGCTCAAAACTGCCTTTCCATATGCCTGCTTGCAAGCGGCAGCAAGGGCAATGCCATTTACATTTCAACCGGGAACACGTCGATTTTGCTTGATGCAGGACTTTCCGGCATCCAGATCGAACGCCGGATGAAAGAACGGGGGATCACACCTGAAAGCCTGGATGCAATGGTGGTCTCCCACGAACATTCGGATCACGTCACGGGCGTGGGCGTGCTTGCCAGACGCTACAATCTGCCCATCTATATCAATCCTGCAACACAAAAGGCGGTATCCTCTTATCTCGGCAGAATTGATAAATTTTGCTCATTTGAATGCGGATCTCCCTGCCGTATAAAGGATCTGATTATTCGCCCGTTTTCCGTTTCACACGATGCCGCGGAGCCGGCGGGTTTCACCATAGAGGCGCCGGCCGGGAAAATAGGCATCGCAACGGACCTGGGCTTTGCCCCGAACATGGTCAAACAACACTTAAAAGACTGCAATCTTCTTGTGCTCGAGGCAAACCATGATCCGGAAATGCTTGAACAAGGCCCCTATCCCTGGCCGGTCAAACAGCGTATAAAAAGCCGCACCGGCCACCTGTCCAATGAAGCGGCAAGAGACCTGCTAATGGAAGTCATGGATAAGAGACTCGGACATGTAATTCTGGCCCATATCAGTGAAACCAACAACAGCCCGGAAAAAGCCCTGAGCGTGGTAGCCGAACCTGTAATCAACCGAAACCTTTGTTTTTCAGTAGCCCGCCAGCATCTCTGCGGCGAGCTTATAAAAATCACCCCATAGGATGGGGGGATACCGGTTGCAGCCTCAAAAGACCCTTGCCATATTTGGACAAAACTTTTTCTTGACATTTGTGCCAGCAACTTTAGTTTATATATTAAAATAAATCGTAATCGTCGCTGGGGGTGCCGGAATCCGGCTGAGAATCCGCAATAAACGGATAACCCTTTAAACCTGATCAGGATAATGCCTGCGCAGGGAAGACGCCGAACATCCATGAAGGACGAAAACTGGACGTTTAGCCGCTCTCCCGGCCCGGGAAGCGGCTTTTTTATTGACACGAAAGGAGAAGAAAAATGGCTCTGGACGAAATTGTTATAACCCGCGCAATCATTGACCGTTACTACCAAAAGCTCACCGACAATCTGGAAACCGACGTGGCCATTGTCGGCGCCGGCCCTTCCGGGCTGGTCGCAGGATACTACCTGGCGGGCGCAGGCAAAAAAGTGGCCCTATACGAGCGCAAGCTTACCATAGGGGGAGGAATGTGGGGAGGCGGAATGCTGTTTAACGAAATAGTAGTCCAGTCCGAAGCACTGCCCATACTCGAGGAATTCGGTATACGATACCGTCAGTACCAGGAAAATTATTACACCGCCGACGGGGTCGAGGCTGTGGCATCCCTTACAGCCGGGGCACTTCGCGCCGGGCTGACCGTATTCAACTGTGTGACGGTCGAGGATGTCATGATGAGGCCCGAAAGCGTGGAAGGGCTGGTCATCAACTGGTCACCGGTTGAAATGGCGGGCCTGCATGTGGATCCTTTGACCGTAAGGGCCGGTTTTGTCATAGACGCCACCGGCCATGACACGGATATTGTAAAAGTAGTGGAAAACAAGACTCCGGGCAAACTAAACACTTCCACAGGCGGCATATTGGGCCAGAAGGCCATGTGGGCCGACCGTGCGGAGACAGATACCACGGAAAACACTAAGGAAATTTTCCCGGGACTCTATGTAGCGGGAATGGCGGCCAACGCCTCCGCGGGAGGGCCCCGCATGGGACCGATCTTCGGAGGGATGCTGCTTTCAGGTCAAAAAGTCGCCCGGGAAATTATCCGGAGACTTGAACAAACTTCATAAAAACCGGGGATAAACTCATGACACAGCTTGAATCTGCAAAATCCGGGCACATAACCGATGGAATGCGGCAGGTCGCCGAAGCCGAGGGAATCTCCGCCGGGTATTTGTGCGAAGAAATCGCCAGGGGCCGCGCCGTGATTCCGAAAAACACCGGCCGCGACTTTTACGCCCGCGGCATCGGCAAAGGCTTAAAAACCAAGGTCAACGCAAATATTGGCACCTCGCCGAGCCGTCATGATCCTGAAGAGGAACTGGCAAAACTTGACGCCTCTGTCGCCGCAGGTGCTGATGCGGTGATGGATCTTTCCACAGGAGGCGATCTTGATGCAGTTTTAAAGGCGATACTTAAAAAGTCACCGGTAATGACA
>JAIPDT010000084.1 GCA_021737545.1 Desulfobacteraceae bacterium | reverse complement strand
AGGAAACTCGCTTTTCCGCATCGCCGATCAGCCAAGATGCTTACTAATTTCTTTCTTTCTAAAAAAATACCGCCCTGGCGGAATAAACAGCCTTTTACGATTCTATTATAATTGATGCTCTCGTAAAAAGTCTGATTTTAGATGGTGCCGCAAAAAGTTCAAGATCAAGGCTTGCGCAATTTCGAAGAATGCAGCGTACTTAACCGTACGTGAAATTCTGAGAAATTGCGCGTAACGCAGATATTGGACTTTTTACGGTGCCATCATAATTGATTATAGCATTTTGCGGGCAGAAAATAAAACCAGAGCATTATTGCGTTTTGCCGCACCTGATAGTATGGTTCTTTTTTTCCGGGGGCAACCGTGCAAACTTTTCAAACAGAAACAAAATAAAGGGAGATTTTTTAGCTTACATGTCAGACGATCCATTTATCACCGAAATTGCCGGGGAACAAAACATACCTGAAAGCCGGGTGAAAGCAGCGGCTGATCTGCTTGAACAGGGGGCAAGCATCCCCTTTATCGCAAGATACAGAAAAGAAGTCACCGGCAGCCTTGATGAGGTGGCAGTGACCGCGATCCGTGACAGGCTGCACCAGTTAAAAGAGCTTTCCGCAAGAAAAGAAACGGTGCTTAACTCCCTGGAAAAAAACGGGCATCTCACTGATGAACTCCGGGACAGGGTCACGGCGGCAGAAACACTTTCAGAGGTGGAAGACATCTATCTGCCGTACCGGCCCAAGCGCCGCACCCGCGGGGTCAAAGCCAGAGAAAAGGGCCTGGAACCGCTGGCAGAGGCGATTTTTGCACAAACAGGCATTGACTGCGCGGCTTCAGCACAAACCTATGTCGATCCGGAAAAAGGAGTGGAATCAGCGGACGAGGCTCTGGCAGGGGCCAGGGACATTATCGCTGAAATGATCAGCGAAAACCAGGATGCACGGGCACGGTTAAGAGATTTGTTTTTAAACCAGGCAGTAATTAAAAGCAGCGTGGTCCCGGGTATGGAGGAAAAAGGAGCAAAGTTCAGGGATTATTTTGAATGGGAGGAGCCGATTACTTCCGTGCCCTCGCACCGTATGCTTGCCATACGCAGGGGCGAGACTGAAGACGTGCTGACCTTGCGCATCCTGCCTGATGAAAGCAAGGCAATCGGCATCCTGGAACAGATGTTTGTCACCGGAGACAGCCAAGACAGCCAACAGGTACGCCGGGCTGTATCTGATGCCTACAAGCGCCTGCTTTCCAGCGCCATGGAAACCGAGGCCAGGCTCGAAACCAAGAAACTGGCTGATGCCGAGGCCATTGCCGTGTTTACGGAAAATCTTCGCCAGGTGCTGCTTTCCCCTCCCCTGGGAGCCAGGCGGGTACTGGGCATTGACCCGGGCTATCGCACAGGCTGCAAGGTAGTGTGTCTGAACCGGCAGGGAAAGCTTTTGTACCATGATACGATTTATCCCCACACCGGAAAACAGGGCGCTGAAAATGCTGCAGAACAGGTAAAATCACTTTGTAAAGACTACGGCATCGAGGCGGTGGCCGTCGGCAACGGCACAGCCGGGCGCGAAACCGAGGCCTTTGTCCGCAGGATTGATTTCGGCAGGCCCATATCAGTAATAATGGTAAACGAAAGCGGGGCGTCAGTTTATTCGGCATCAGATACGGCAAGACGCGAGTTCCCGGATCTTGACCTGACAGTGCGGGGGGCGGTCTCCATTGGAAGAAGGCTGATGGACCCCCTGGCCGAACTGGTAAAAATTGATCCAAAGTCTATAGGCGTGGGCCAGTACCAGCATGACGTGGATCAGCGGGCCCTGAAACATGCACTTGACGATGTGGTTACAAGCTGCGTGAATGCGGTAGGCGTTGATGCCAACCGGGCAAGTGCCGAGCTTTTGACATATGTATCCGGGCTTAACTCCGGGATTGCAAAAAACATCGTTGCATACAGGGATGAAAACGGACCGTTTGCAGGCCGCAATGAATTAAAGAAAGTGCCGAGACTCGGCCCCAGGGCATTTGAACAAAGCGCGGGCTTTCTGCGGATTGCAGCCGGCAAAAACCCGCTGGATGCAAGCGCGGTGCACCCTGAATCCTATCATATCGTGGATGCCATGGCACGGGACTTGGGCGCCTCTGTTAAAGACCTCATCAGGGACCCTGATCTGCGGGGAAAAATTTATATTACCCGTTATATCACCGACACTGTAGGTGTTCCCACATTGGAGGATATCATGGCCGAGCTTGCCAAACCGGGGCGGGATATACGCGAAAAATTCGAGGAATTCTCCTTTGCCGAAGGCGTGGAAAAGATAGAGGACCTGGCCGAAGGAATGCGCCTGCCCGGTATTGTGACAAACATCACCGCGTTCGGCGCTTTTGTCGATGTAGGGGTACATCAGGACGGGCTGGTGCATATAAGCGAGATGGCCGACAGGTTCGTGAAAAACCCGGCAGACGTGGTCAGCGTTCAGCAGAAAGTCCGGGTCACGGTGCTTTCCGTGGACATGGAAAGACGCAGGATTTCGCTGTCCTTAAAAGAATCTGCCAACCGACCGGACCGCTGAGTCGGCTGCGCCGGCTTGCCAGGACTGTTGGTCGGGGACGATTTTTTTACTCCGTTAACATTTTGCTAATAACAGTTCCCTGTTGTTATTATAAGTTATTTTCATTTTTCAATGATGCTTTGCTGCTATCTTATTGACAAAAACAGACCCCGGACTTTATTCTTCAATGTAAAACCAATTTCCTAAAGGAGGCGTATATGGGAAAACTGCTTTCCACAAAGGAAGTGGCCCAATACCTGGGCATCAATGAAAAGATGGTCTACACCCTTATCTCGGAAAAAGGCCTGCCAGCCTCCAAGGCCACGGGCAAGTGGCTATTCCCGCAGCACCTGGTGGATCAGTGGATCGAGGCCCATACCGTCAATCTTTCAGCGGCGACCGGTCCGATGCCTTCTGCTGAGGGACTGCTGATTATGGCAGGCAGCAACGACCCCCTGCTGGAGCAGACCATCGGTTTGTTCAACAATGCCTACACAAACAACCTTGCAGTTTTCGGAAATCTGGGGAGCCTGGGCGGCATCCGGTCCCTCAAACAGGACCTTTGCCACATTGCCACAAGCCACTTGCTTCAGGAAAACGGAGAGGAATACAATTTCGGGATTATAGAAGAACAAATGAGCCCGGCACCTGTAGTTGTCAACTTCTGCTGCAGACATCAGGGGTTGATCCTTGCACCGGGCAACCCGCATGGTATTCGCACAACCGCAGACCTGGGGCGGCCCGGGATTCGCGTTATAAACCGCAGACTGGGCACGGGTACAAGGCAGCTTTTTGACCTGGAGCTTAAGGATGCAGGAATCAAGGGCGCCGCTCTTGAAGGATATGACCATGAAGTTCAGCGGCACATGGATATCGGACTTGCTGTGCTGAGGGGCGGAGCAGATGCAGGACCCGGCATCCAGCCGGTTGCCGAACTGCTCGGCCTTGATTTTCTGCCCTGGCGATGGGAGCGCTACGATCTTTTAATACGCAAGGAACGCTTCTTCAGCGAACCAATGCAAAGGTTTCTGGGCGTGCTGCACGACAATTCTTTCAGGGAGCTGGCAGCCGACTACCAGGGATATGACGTCTCTGTCAGCGGAAAAATGATTTTCAGAAATCCCGGGGAAAATACCCCGCCGGCAGCTAAAATCCAGGAAAAACCCGAATGAGTATGCAAAACGTTTTAGGCAATGGACTTTATTTTTCACGGACTGACAGAGGCGTTTCGACTTCTCGTAACAGGTGACGCCGAGACCTTTTCGGCTGTTGCGGCAACGCTGACGGTATCCAGCTATTCCATGGCAGCCAGCCTTATAATAGGCATCCCCCTCGGTTTTGCCCTGGGATACCTGCGCTTTCCCGGAAAACATTATATGCGCCTGGTGGTCGATACAGGGCTGTCTCTGCCCACGGTTTTTATAGGTCTTCTTGTCTACGCCTTTGTTTCCCACCGGGGGCCTCTGGGCGACATGGGACTGCTGTTTACCCTGCCGGGCATTGCCGTCGGCCAAACCATCCTTGCCCTGCCGATAGTTATAGCATTGAGTGCCACGGCGATAGAAAGTTTGGAATCAGACCTTCGCACCACGCTTCTTTCTCTTGGCGCAGGAAGGTACCAGCTAGTATTAAGCACCCTGTGGGAAGCGCGGCATGCCATACTGGCGGCCGCTCTTACCGCCTACGGCAGGGTGATGACAGAAGTCGGCATTTCCATGATGGTCGGGGGAAACATCAAGTGGGATACACGTACAATTACCACTGCAATAGCCCTGGAGACCAACAAAGGAAAATTCGCCCTGGGGATCGCCCTGGGGCTGGTGCTTTTAATGATCGCGTTTGCAGTTAATGCGGGAGTTTCGTTTCTTCGCAGAAAATAAGGACATATGTCACTTTACCGGCTGGAAAATATTGTACATTTCTACGGAGGCAGGCCGGTTTTGTCCGTGGACCGCTGGGATATCAGGCAAGGCGCTATCACAGGATTATACGGCCCCAACGGCAGCGGCAAAAGCACCCTGCTAAAGCTGCTTGGATTTGTAGACACCCCGACCCTGGGCGCAATCCACTTCCAGGGGCGCAGGGCTGAAACTTATTCCAGGCGCATCCGTGACCGCGTGGCATTGATGCCGCAGGAATCCCATCTCCTGAAACGCTCGGTCTACAAAAACATAGCCTACGGACTTCGCATCCGAAAAGACAAGGCAAAAGAGGCCGAAAAGATCAGACTGGCCATGTCACTGGTAGGACTGGATGCGGATCAATTTGCAGACCGGCCCTGGTATGCTCTTTCCGGCGGTGAGGCGCGCAGAGTCTCCATGGCCGCACGGCTGGTTTTAAACCCGAGCGTGCTGCTGCTTGACGAGCCCACAACCAGCGTGGATGCGGCAAGCGCAAAAATGATGAAACAAGCCGCTACAGAGGCGCACCGGAAATGGGGGGCAAGTCTTGTCATTTCCAGCCATGACCTCCAGTGGCTGCAGGACATATGCCATGATATTGTTTACATGTTCAACGGAATGATTCTGGGGGAAGGAGGAAAAACATTCATATTCGGGCCATGGGAAAAAACCGGAACCAGGCGGGCAGCGCGGCGGCTGGCAGACGGCCAGGTGTTTAAAACAGAAAACGCGCCTGAAAATCCAGCCGGCGCAACAGCAGCCATAGACCCGGAAGATTTGTCAATTCATACCTCTGCCGAAGTGGTTCCCCCCGGAAAACCTCCTTTAAAGGGGCTGATAACCCGCCTGGTACTGGAAAAACACGCCGATCGGATCAGTGTCTCGGTATCTGTAGGGGATACGGAATTTATTCTTTATCTTGACCCCGAAACTATTTCCCGTCATGGATATCAGCCGGGCATGCCGGTATTGATCGCATATAATCCCGGAAATGTTGAATGGTATTCCGCGTCTGCGTATTAAAACAGGCCTGCTACTTATTATAGTCATACCAGCCTTTACCGCTTTTTTTGCCCAGATGCCCCGCATAAACCCTCTGCTTCAGGCTGTCTCCAAACCGGAAGCGATCTCCATGCTCATTTTTCAAAAGATTACCTATGTCTAAGGCCATTCCCAGGTCCGCCATGTCCATTAAGGCTAAAGGCCCAACAGGATGGCCCAGGCCAAGTTTACAGGCTTTATCAATATCTTCGCATGATGCAACACCCTCATCAACCAGGCGCACGGCTTCGGCAAACATGGAAAACAGCATCCTGTTGACCACGAAACCGGCTGTATCTTTTACGTAAACCGGGTCCTTTCCGATCGCCCGGCAGGCATCCATTACATAATCCACAGTTTCTCTGGAGGTTTCCAGACTGGGAACCACCTCCACAAGTTTCATAATAAAGGCGGGGGCGAAAAAATGGATACCCAGAAATTGCTCCCGGCGCTTTTCTTCAACTGCTGTAGAGAGAAGAGTTATAGGAATGGATGATGTATTTGTGGTAATAATACAGCCGGGTTTGCAGACTTTGTCAACCTCCGACAAAATGCTTTTTTTCAGTTCGGTATCTTCGAAAACCGCTTCAATCACCAGGTCCGCATCGGAAAGCAGGTCATAATTCTCTGCAGGAAATATGCGGTCCAGTGCGGCGTCACGCTGCTCAGCGGAAAAACGCCCTTTTTCAATTGCCTTGTCAAGAACTTTTGTCAGCCTGTCTTTCCCTTTTTCCGCCAATTGAAGCTCTTTTTCCTTCATAACCACTTCAAATCCGGCGGATGCAAAACAAAGGGCGATTTCGGACCCCATCATTCCGGCGCCAAGTAATCCGATTTTCTTTAAAGAATTCATTTCAAGCCCTTTTTATTATAATTTCATACTCAACTCACGCGTTCGACAATTATGGCCTGGCCGTGGCCGCTTCCGCCGCACAGTGATGCCATTCCAAGGTTCAGATCCCTTTTTTCCATTTCGTGAATCAGGCTGACCACCAGACGACAGCCAGTATTTCCGATAGGATGGCCAAGGGCAATGCCGCTTCCGTTTACATTGACAATATCCCTGTTTAACCCCAATTCTCTTTCCACTGCCACGGAGGGTGCCGCAAAAGCCTCATTTATTTCAAAAAGCTCTATGTCATTCAGGGACAAGCCCGTTTGTTTGAGCAGTTTCCTGATTGCATAAACAGGGCCGATACCCATATATTTCGGATCAACACCGACTGCAGCGGATCCCGCGACCCGCCACTGCTTTTTCATATTGTATTCATCGGCCATCTCCGCACTAAGCGCATTATGGACAAGGTCCATGCTGACATGCCCGTTTTTTAGTGCCGTATACGCTCCGCCAATAATAACGAAAGTGCCAAAGCACATAATAGAGACCTCATGAGCCCAGATAGTGGGGCTTTGGAAAATGTATCTTGCAACAACATCATAGCCTATGATCAAAGCGAGCAGAAAAATTAAAAAACTCACGGTCTTACCTGTCCATTCGCTTATTGAATCTATAACGCCAAGTAATTTATCAAGCTTTCCCATATGCAATCCCCTCAGAGACCCCCTTTCCGGAAAAAGGTTTTTCTTTAATCGAGGTGACCCAGTTCCTTAAGAAATTCTTTCATCATATTGATGGCTTTGGCATTAGTGGAGTCTTTTTCTGCTGTTTTTTCCCAGACACTCCTGGCTGCTTTTTTCATCTTGTTTATGTCGGCTTCGGATAAATGGTTGACCTTCACGTCCCATTCGGATTGCATTTTTCTTAAAGATTTCTCACTGAAAACAAGGTTCTCATCAGTTTCTTTTGAACTTCCCATAGCCATTGCAGCAGTTTCGATAATATTTTGTTGTACTGGTGTAAAATCTTCCCAGACATCCTTATTGATCATAAGAATATTCCATGCGCCGACAATGGGCTCGGGCTTCATGTAGTTTTTGACAACCTCGTGGAATTTCATGTCATACATAGGACCGGCATTTCCCCAATGAGCCCCGTCCACCACGCCGGTGGATAAAGCCGTATAAAGCTCCCCGCCGGAGATATAGGTCGTAGATACACCCATTTCGGTTAGCCATTCGGCCATGACGCCATAAGCGCGAATTTTCATGCCTTTCATATCCTCTACGCTGTTAATCGGATCATTCGTCATAAGCCCAACAGAATACGTATCATATGGGATATGATATATGTTGTGCCTGGCATACTCCTGCTTGAGCAACTCTCCGAAGCCTTGATCAAACATAAAATTCTTGGCTTCTGAAAGGTTTTGAAACGCAAAGGGCATGCCCGCCACTTCGCTAACCGGAATTTTTTTATGCCAGTATCCTTCGGCAACCAGGGCCATTTCAGGCGTCCCATATCCCACGGCGTTAAGTAACTCTTTTGTAGGCACCATCGCGCCTGCGCTGAAAAGCTTTATTTCGATTTGACCATCACTTAAGTCTGAGACCGCTTCTACGAATTTATTCAGAGTATCCTTGGTATCATGGGGCGGCAGATGAGTTTGCAGTTTCAGGGAAATTTTTTCAGAAGAATCAGAGGCATGAAGAAACCCGGCAAAGCCGAAAAAGACCATCAGGCTTATTATCATTACGATACATTGTTTAGCCGTGCGCATACTTTCCTCCTTATTAATTGAAATAATTTAAAATTTATTTTCAACCGGCTGTATTTTTCTCATTCACCCCCTTTCACAAAGCTGGATTTTCTTCCAGCAAAACTCTTCTCAGCAATTTCCCCGCAGCGCTTTTTGGCAATTCCCTTCGAAATTCAATAATCCGCGGGCGTTTGTAAGTGGCCATGTTCTCTTTACACCAATCCAGAATCTCTTTTTCCGTGACTTTTCCTTCGTGTTCGGATTTTAACACAATAAACGCCTTGGGGCTTTCTCCCCTGTATGGATCTTCAACTCCTATAACTGCCGTCTCCGCAATTTTGGGATTTTTGAAAAGCAAGTTTTCGACCTCGCTTGGAAAAACACTGTAGCCCGAACATTTAATAAGCTCTTTTTTCCTCCCTATAATTTTCAAATATCCTTCTTCATCCATAAGACCGATATCGCCGGTGAAAAGCCAGCCTTCTTTCACGGTTTCCCGCGTTTCTTTCGGCTTATTCCAATATCCTTTCATTACAGTAGGACCTTTTATTATGATTTCCCCCTCTTCTCCAGGAGGAAGCTCATTTTGACCTGTTTGCCGGTCTACGATCTTCATTTCGTTCAACTGCGGAACACCTGTAAAACCAGGCTTGTAACGCAAAAGCGGGGTGCTGGTCCCGCCTTGAGACACGCATTCGGTCAATCCATAGCCCTCTCCTATCATAGCATTAGGCGCTAACTGGCTAATCCTTTTCTGGATTTCCACTGAAATCGGAGTGCCCCCGCTCCATAAACAACGCAAGGAATCAAAATTGTATCGATCAATTTCAGGCGTTTCCAGAAGGGCAATAAGACTGGTAGTGGCGGTTACCCAAAAGGTGCATCCATACAATTCGATTGCACGGGCTGTAACTCCGGAATCAAAACGGGAGAGCACCACCAGCTGTCCCCCTGAAATCAAGGAAGTACACATCAACTGCACCATTCCCATAATATGGAAAAACGGAGTCACCCCTAGCGAAACATCGTCATACCTGCTTCTAAACCAGTAAACAGTACCCACCCCGGAATAAGCCAGGTTATAATGAGTAAGCATACTTCCTTTCGGAAGTCCTGTTGTTCCGCCCGTATACTGCAAAAGCGCCAAGTCCTCTTCCATATTATTGATATTGCAAATATGAGTATCGGAAGAATTTTCCAGAAACTGCATAAAGTCCATGACACCTTCAAAGGACGATGGAACGTTTCTCTGAGCCTCTGGCGGAAGAGGCAGCACCGGTTGAGCCGGAATATAGTCCTGCAAAGAAGTAAGGATTACGAGCTTTACAAAAAGGCGGGAATTTATTTTCTCAACTTCCGGATAGAGATAATCCAGGGCCACCAAAATTTCTGCACCTGCATCATTGATCTCGTATTCCAGCTCGGCTTGTTTGAACATGGGATTTAAACATACAACAACACCGCCAGCCCTGAGAGTTCCCAAAAAGGAAATGATAAATTGCGGGCAGTTCTGCATGAAGACAGCTACACGGTCTCCTTTTTTAAGCCCTGCCTTCAGAAGTCCTTGTGCGAATCGATTAATGGAATCATCCAGTTCGCCGTAATTAATATCTCGTCCGTAGAACCGAAGGGCAAGCCTGTCCGGTCTATATTCGGCCCAGTCCTTGATATATTCACACACGGGCTTTTCAACTTCAAAGGCTTTCGGAAGAAGAGGCGGCCAAACCTTTTTTGATCCATTATTCATTTGCTTGCCTTTCAGCTTCGCATCTCGCGTTGAATAATTAATTAGAACGATCGAATTATATTATTAAAACAAATATCTCTTTTTTGAGTGCATTATCCTCTTATTCCTATGAAGGCCGGGAAAGCCCGAGTCCCTGAAAAAGAAAATTTACAACAAACTCTATCCGTTCCTCTATCGGCCTGTGCTTTAAATTCCAGTTCCTGAGGGCGAGGAAAACATTGTTATAGGCGATTAGATTCGCGGCCATATCAATATCAGCTTTTACACCCTGCTGCTCAAGGGCGTTTGCGATAAGTTCACGCCAATATTCAACAACGTTTTTGTTGTCCATCTCCAGGACAACTTTCAAGTGCTCCCTGCTCAAATATTTACTTTCAGAGTAAATAAATTGTATGTGATCCTTATGCTCCAGCAAAAAAGAGAGAGATCTTCTCAAGGCAAGCTCAAGTTTTCGGGAAGGATCCCCGATTTCTTCAATTTTGGCATCAGTCAAAACCTGATACCATAAAACCTGTACATGTTTATGAATAAGAAACAGCACATCATCTTTAGAGGATATGTAATGATACATCTGCCCCATGGACATGCCGGCGGCTTCTGCTATCTCCCGCATGGATGTCGGGTGGAATCCCTTTTTGAAAAATATGCTGCAGGCACCTTCCACTATCTGACGATGTTTGGTTTCAACCGCGTGGTTCTTCTTCGCCGAAACTTTGACCAGTTTCTCTATATTACTTTCCCAGCTCTTTAAAAATGTTTCACTTCTTTTGCTCATAATTTTACAAGACCATTAATATGCAAATATTTAAAGTTAATTGAGTTCGCTCGGGTTTAACCACCGGATTCCTTATCCCGAAAAGTATAATCATAAAATCCTTTTCCCGCCTTTCGCCCCAGCATGCCCGCGCCTGCCATACGCCGTATTGTTACAGGACAAAAATACTGCGGATCATTTAGTTCCCTGAAAAGGGAATCCGTTCCCGAAACAATGGTATCCAGACCTATAAGATCAAGCAATTCAAAGGGACCCATGGGCATGCCAAGCCCGAATTTAACTGCTGTCTCGATATCCTCTTTTTCTGCCACCCCTTCCTCCAACAGATGCACGGCATTTAAAAGAATAGGGGTTAGAATACGATTCACTATGAAACCGGGACTATCTTTTGATTCTATCACCCTTTTGCCCAGATGTTGACCAAATTCCTTTACTTTTTTAAAAATTGCATTATCAACATCCAAAGTCCGGACGATTTCCAGCAAAGGATTTACTGGCGGAGGAGGCAAAAAATGGGTGCCAAGCAATTTATCAGGCCTGGAGGTGGAATGTGCTATTTCGATAACCGGCAAAACAGATGTGTTGGTGGCGAAAATAGTCTCAGCATGGCAAATGGAATCCAATTCCGCAAAAATTTCTTTTTTTAAACCGAGATCCTCCGTGACCGCTTCAATAACCAGATCACAATTCTCAAGCCATTTGAATTCGCTCGCCCCTTTGATCCTTCCGAATGTGTGCTCTTTATCCCGCCCGGAAATTTTGCCGGACTCCGTGAGCTTTGACAAGGCGGCATTTATTGAATTCACTCCGTGTTCAAGAATGGAATCATTTTTTCCGCAAACAATAACTTCAAAGCCTTTTTGTGCACACA